>NZ_DASQPW010000001.1:0-21245 GCF_035643755.1 Stackebrandtia sp.
GCCTGCCGCACCCGACGGCTGCCATTGGTGGGCGCCGCCAACGCCGCGCGGCTGGACGCGGTCGACGCGCCGCCGCGCCTCGTCAGGCGCTACGGCACCGAGGCGCCCGCGGTGGTCGCGGCGGCCGACGGTCACCCCGAACTGTTGCGGCCCTTGGCTCCCGGCGTTGACGCCACCGCCGCCGAACTGCGTTTCGCGGTGCGCCACGAGGGCGCGCTCGATGTCGACGATCTGCTCGATCGGCGCACGCGCGTCGGGTTCCATCCGGCGGCCCGCGCCGCCGCCGTCCCCGCCGCCGAGGAGATGCTGTGCGGCTGAGCCGTAGCCGTCGCGAGGGCCGTCACCACGGCCGCTCCCAGGCGTCGCGACGCGGTCGTGGCGTAGATACGCCAGCACCCGTGCCCACGATGTCGGGCGGCGATGCTGAATGAGGACCGCGTCAATTCGGCGACTCTACGCGTGCGGACCTTTGCGTTGCTCCAATCCGTCCACAATATTCTTGCCACATCGTCGTTTGACGTGTAGCCTCCGGCGGGTGAACGACGAAGTCGTTGCCCTTGCCTTGGCTCCCAATAAGAAGGAACTACACGCGTGGTAAGGAACTGGTGGCGTTCCCTATCGCCCCAAGGCGCACTGTGTCCCAGGCTGCGACTCCATATCCGCCGGTTGACGGGCTTTTTCGAGGTATGCACATGATTGTTAGGTCTCGGTGACGAAGTGAAGATCAGACAGAAGCTAGCTCTCCTTGTCGCCGTTCCAGTGATAGCCGTCCTGGCATTTGCCGCCTTGGCCGTCATCACTACCGGGAGTGAGGCCCTTCAAGCCCGCCAATTGCGCAACCTGGTCGCCTGTAACCAGTCGGCGGGAGAACTGATCTACAACCTGCAGGCGGAAAGAACCGTCGCGGTGGACCTTTTGACCGGCGGCGACAGCTCCACGGTCAAGAATCAGTACGACGATCAAATCGCCAAGACCGACAAGGCGATTTCCAAATATCGCCAGTCGCGCAAGAAATTGACCGACACCTCGGCCACCACCACCGCGATCCTCGACCGCGTCGACACCGACCTCAAGGGCCTGGACTCGGTTCGCGAGCGCGTCGCGGTCAGCGGCAAGCCCGCCTCCTCGACCGCGTTCGCCTACCGGATCACCATCGCCGAACTCCTGTCGTACCGCGAGTCGGTACCCCAGGTGGCGGTCTCGGCGGCGGCCGACAAGATCCGCGCCTCGACGCTGCTGTCGCGCACCATCGAGTACCAAAGCACCGAAACCGAAATCGTGCTTCGCGCGCTCGACCAGGGCAAGCTTTCCGAGGCCAACTATCAGGCGATCACCGCCGCCAACACCGGCGCCATCGACTCCACCCTCAACTTCGACTCCGTCGCCCCGGCCAAATGGCAGTCCTGGCTGGAACAGTCCCAGCTCGGGTCCAAAATGGTCGACGCCAAGTCGCTCGAGGACGAGGCGCTGCGTACCCCTCCGGGCAGCGATATGAAGGTCGACAAGAGCAAGTGGATATCGGCGATGAACCACCGCGCCGACCAGCTGCAAAAGGTCCAGCACAAGATCGACTCCCAGGTGGTTCACGACGTCAAGGTGCTGCGCGACCAGCAGTACACGCTCACCGGCGTACAGATCGCCGGCGTCGTCATCGCCGTTCTCATCGCCCTGGTGATGGCCACCTGGCTGGGTGGCCCGGTGGTGCGGGGCCTGCGCCGACTGCGGGACTCCGCTCACCACGTGGCCACCAAGAGCCTGCCCGAGGCGGTCGCGCAACTCGACGACCACAACGTGCTGGGTGAACAGACCCCGGACGAGTTCGCCCGGAAGTCGACCCCACCGGTCAAGATCCGCGGCAAGGACGAGCTCGCCGACGTCGGCCGGGCGTTCAACGAGGTGAACCAGGAAGCGATCCGGGTCGCCGCCCACCAGGCGCTGCTTCGACTCCACATCGGCGCGATGTTCGTCCGCCTGGCGCGTCGCGGTCATTCGTTGAGTGGCCGGCTCACCGCCGTGCTGGACGAGGCCGAACGCAACGAGCAGGACCCCGACCGGTTGGAGCGCCTGTTCGCGCTGGACCACCTGGTGACCCTGTTCGGCCGGACCAACGACAGCCTTCTGGTTCTCGGTGGCGCGTCGCCCGCCAAGGCTCGCGCCTCCAACGAAACCGTCGCCAATGTGCTCACCGCCGCGCAGAGCCAGATCGAGCAGTATCAGCGCATTCAGATCGGCGCGGTGGACGACGGGATCTCGCTCAAGGCCGCCACGGTGGACGACGTCGCCAAGCTGCTCGCCGAGCTGCTGGACAACGCCACGCGGTATTCCGAACACTCGGTGAACGTCACCGCCCGGCTGTTGGCCGACCGCATGGTCATCCAGATCAATGACCGCGGCATGGGAATCCCCGAGGATCGCATCGCGTACCTCAACAAGCGGCTGGCCACCCAGACGCCCCTGGACCTGGAAGCGATCCAGGCCATGGGCCTCACCGTGGTGGGCAACCTGGCGGCGCTGCACGGCATCGGCGTCGAACTGCGCAAGGCCGCGACCGGGGGAACCCTTGCCGAGGTGTCGCTTCCGGTGTCGATCCTCGAGGAAAGGCGCGATCCCCGCGCCATCGGCTCGGGGCCCGATGACGGCCGCTCCTCCCGCCGTGCGCCGCTGTTCACCCGTACCCGGCGGAAGCGGGAGGGTGCCTCCGTGGAGGCGGCCCCGTCCAAGCCCGACCGGCGCAGGCCCGGGCCGAACACGCATCACGGCAGCCGCCAGCAGCTGGTCCCCGAAAGCGACATCCCCAAGGGAAGCCGATTCAGCACCGACGGCGCCGCCGGGATGCCCATCCTGCGTTTCGACTGGGGTACCGGGCGCGCCGAGACGAACAGCCCCAACGAGCATCACACCGCCGTTCAGCCCGCCATCTCCGATCGGCCCGAGCGGCCGAGAACGATGGGCTTCAACCACGAGTCGCCGGCCGAGGCCGGCTGGCGGGCGGCGGAGCAAGCGACCCAGGCGATCGACGACATCCCCGAGGACGGTCTCCCGCGTCGTGAGCCCATGGCCCAGTTGGTACCCGGTGGCGTCGCGCCGCCGGTGCCCGAATCCGTCGCATCCCAAGCCATGCCCACGTATAGGGATCCGCAATCTGTCGGTGCGACATACGCCGCGTACGTACGTGCACGAGGCCGAAATCGTTCCCAACCCCCCAACTGACTGACAGATCGAGGAACACAACGTGACTTCACACGACTTGGATTTCTTGCTCAATGCCTTCATAGACAGAGTGCCGGATGTATCCCATGTCATCGCGGTTGCCGCGGACGGTCTCTTGATCGCACGCAACGCGGAATTGCCCGAGGACGACGCCGACCGTTTGGCTGCCATCGCCTCGGGTCTAGTGAGCCTGCTGGGCGGAGCCGCCCGTGCGTTGCAAGCGGATCCGGTGATCAGCTGTCTAGCGGAAATGCATGGCGGTTACATGTTCTCCATGGCCATCAACAGTGGAGCGAGTCTGCTGGCCCTTGCCAGCTACGACTGCGACATTGGGCAGGTGGGCCATGAACTGGCCGAATTGATCAACCAGATCGGCCCGGCGATCTCCCCCAGCGCCCGGGTGCACGCCTCCGACGCACGATGGTGACATCGCGGCGGAAGCGCTAAGCGAACAAAGGAAGGGGCCGGGACTCGTTCTCCAACGAGTCCCGGCCCCTTCGCGCCGTTGGCCGGATCAGACCGTGGGCTTTTGTCCGCGGGTCAGGATGAAGTGGTAGAACCACGCGCTGAAGTGCGGGTCGACCATCAGCTCGCGGTAGCGCTCGATCTCTTCGGTGGTGGCGCCGTGCTTGCGCAGCAGCGGCTCCGCCTGCATGTTCAAATTCAGGTGCATCATGCAGCCGGCGCTTCCACCGCGGACCGTGTTGGAGTACTCCAGGGCGTCGATCGTGTTCAGCCCCGCCTCCTCCATGTGCCGCGAAACCGTCAGCGCCCAGTCGAAGTCGATGCCCATCGCCGGGCTGACCACGCCGTGGGACAGGTACATGACGTGTTCCCACACCTTCCGGTCCGACTCCTTGGGGACCTCGATGGCGGTCTGGGGGCGACCGTTGAAGTCGCCGATCACAAGCCAGCCACCGGGAGCGAGCGCGTCCACAAGGGTCTTGAAGATGGCCTCTCGCTGCGGGAGGTGCATGAGCAGCAGCCGAACGTGAATGACGTCGAAGGTTCCGTCAACCGGGAGTCCCTCGATGACGTCGCATTCGTGGGTCTCGATGTTGGCGGTCTCTTCGATGTAGCCGACGTTCTTGTCGAGCGCGACGACCTTGCCCTGGTCGCCCACCTTGTCCGCCATCCACCGCGTTATCGAGCCGGCACCCGCGCCCACGTCCAGGCACCGCTGGCCGGGCTTGATGTCGATCTCTTCCAGGAACTGGGTCGATGTACGGTCGAAGATGGTCTCGACATAGCTGAGGTGCTGCCTGCCGATGTCCGTACCCTTCGTATCGAAAATGTACGGCTTTTCGCTCATTCAGGTATTCCTTTCTCGATGGGCGAACAGGACTCGAGGTCATCCGTCCAATGTAGCTAGTTCCTGGATGACCACATTCGAAAGACTGGGGCCGTCCCCGGCCACCTGACGCAGATACCACTTCTGCACCGGGGCATGGGTCTTCTCCGAGAACTGCCAGGTCCCGCGCGGGCTGTCGATGGTTCCCAGGTGCCCCAGCGCCTCGTTGATGGTGGCCCCGGTGACCTTCTTGTCCTTGTCGATGCGGCCGATGGCCTGGTCCAGGATGTGCACCGTGTCCCAACCGTCGAGCGAGTAGAAGTTCGTCTGCCGATCGGGGTACTTGTTGCTCCAGTCGGAGACGAATCGGCGGTTGGCCGCGTTGTCGATGTCGGGGCTGTAGTTCATCGCGGTGTAGATCCCCTTGGCCGAGGCGCCCTCGGCCTCAAGGGACGGTCCCTCGGTGAGGAAGGAGCTGTACATCGGGATGTCCTTGACCTCCGACTTCGCGTACTGCTTGACGAAGTCGACCGCGGGCTGGCCCAGATAGAACGAGTAGATCGCCTTGGCGTTGGACTGCGCGATCTCCTGGAAGTACTTGCTGTAGTCCTTGGTCTTGGGCCACGGCGTCCAGGTCGGTTGACCAGAGGGGTTCGCCAGCTGTCCGCCGGCCTTGAGGAAGGGCTTGACGAATCCTCCGACGATGGCGTAACCGCCGACGTAGTCCGGCCCGATGGCATAGACCGGGCCCTTCACATGCGAGGCGATATAGGGGGCCATGGCCACGCCCGAACGGTCCGGAAGCACCGCGGCCTGCCACAGCCACTCGTTGTCCAGGCCCATCTGCTTGAGGTCCGGCTGGCCGCCGATGCCGATGAACGGGATCTCGTGTTTGACGGTTTCGGGCGCCACCGCGGCGTAGTTGGCGGAGCTGGCCGCGCCGGCCATGACGTCCACCTTGTACTTGTTCAGGAGCCGCTTGGCCTCCGGCACCGACGTCTTGGGGCTGTCACCCTCGTCCCCGTAATGCACGTCGACGTCGCGGCCGCCGAGCTTGTTGTGGTGCAGGTCCAGATACAGTTCGACCGCGTCCTTCATGTCCTTGCCCGGCGGGGCGTACGCCCCGGTGAGCGGCATGAGGAGGCCGATGTCCACCTTCTCTGTGTCCTCGGTTTTGGACGCGGTGCATCCGGCGAGCGCTCCAATCACCAACCCGATTGTCGCGATCGCTGTGAGCTTTGTGGACTTGCTGTACTTCATACTGTAATCCTCGAAAATGGAGGGTCAGATTCGAACCCATCAAGCCGAACCCGTGCCGGTGGGGGTGGGCACGGGACAAGCGAGCCCACAATACCAGCCACGACAGGCAATGATGCCGATGGATTTGGGCTTTCTGCCGCACGTCGCCGCCGCCACGCGCGCCGGCCGGCCCGCCGCTCTCACCTCGTTGTTCACCTGCCGGACGATTAATGCTATGTGGACGTAATCCAAGATCCATGCGTTGCCGTAGTTAATTTGTGGGTAAAGGGGAGGGCCTGCTTTACACTGGCTGACTTTGTTTGTAAGGTTGCGCCGGTGCGGTGCCAGTTCGAGCCCTAAGGATGTATCGATGTCCTCCGACGAAGCCAAGTTGCGCGATTACCTGAAGCGTGTGACCTCCGACCTTCGTCGTGCCAAACAGAGACTGAGCGACACCGAAGACGCCGCTCACGAGCCGATCGCGATCGTCGGCATGGCATGCCGCTTCCCCGGCGGGGTCACCTCGCCGGAGGAGCTCTGGGAGCTGGTCGACAGCGGGCGAGACGTCCTGACGCCGTTCCCCACCGATCGCGACTGGGATCTGGACACCCTGTACGACTCCGACGACGACTCCCCGGGCTCCTCCTACGTGCGTGTCGGCGGCTTCCTCGACGACCCGGCGGGCTTCGACGCCCCGTTCTTCGGCATCTCGCCGCGCGAGGCCACCGCGATGGACCCGCAGCAGCGCCTGCTGCTCGAGACGTCCTGGGAGGCACTGGAACGGGCGCACATCGACCCGCTCACCCTGAAGGGCACACCGACCGCGATCTACACCGGCGGCAGCGACGCCGACTACGGGCCCCGGATGTTCGAGGCCCCCGAAGAGCTCGCCGGCCACGTCCTGGCGGGGCGCGCCACGAGCGTGATGTCGGGTCGGGTGGCGTACACGCTCGGGCTGCACGGCCCGGCCCTCACGGTGGACACCGCATGCTCGGCGTCCCTGGTGGCGACCCACCTGGCGATGCGCGGCCTGCGTTCCGGGGAGTGCGATCTGGCGCTGGCCGGCGGCGCGACGGTCATGACGACCCCGGGAATGTTCGTCGAGTTCAGCAGGCAACACGGCCTGGCCACCGACGGGCGGTGCAAGTCGTTTTCGGCCTCGGCTGACGGCACCAACTGGGCCGAGGGCGCCGCCGTCATCGTCTTGAAGCGCCTGTCCGACGCCCGCCGCGACGGCGACCAGGTGCTGGCCGTGCTGCGGGGCTCGGCCACCAACCAGGACGGCGCCAGCAACGGCCTCACCGCGCCGAACGGCATCGCACAGCAGATGGTGATCCAGCGGGCCCTGCGGGACGCCCGGCTCACGCCCTCCGACATCGACGCCGTCGAGGGCCACGGCACCTCCACCCGCCTGGGCGACCCGATCGAGGCCGAGGCACTGCTCACCACCTACGGCGCCGACCGGCCCGCCGACCGGCCCCTGTGGCTGGGTTCCCTGAAGTCGAACTTCGGTCACTCCGGGGCCGTCGCCGGGCTCGGCGGCGTCGTCAAGACCGTGATGGCGTTGCGTCACAACGTTCTGCCAAAGACCCAAAACGTCGACGAGCCGACGCCGCACGTGGACTGGTCGTCCGGCACCGTCAAGCTGTTGACCGATCCGGTGCCATGGCCCGCGGGTGAACGCACCCGGCGCGCGGCCGTATCGGCCTTCGGGATCAGCGGCACCAACGCCCACGTCATCCTGGAGGAGGCCCCCGCCCCGGGCGCACCCGTCGACCGGGCGACGCCCCGGGCCGGTGCGGTAGCGGGCGCGCCCTGGGTGCTGTCGGCCCGATCCGATGCCGCGCTTCGGGAACAGGCGTCTCGGCTGTTGTCACACGTCGGGGCGAACCCGGGTCTCTCCCCCACCGACGTGGGCTACTCGCTGGTGACCACTCGCGCCGCCCTGCCCTGCCGCGGCGCCATCTCCGGCCACGACCTCGCCGAGCGAACGGCGGCGTTGCGCGCGCTGGCCGAGGACGGCGAGTCGGCCGGCGTGGTGCGGGGCCCGATCACCGACGGCAAGCTGGCGTTCCTGTTCACCGGGCAGGGCAGCCAGCGCCTGGGCATGGGCCACCGGCTCTACCAGTCCGATCCGCTGTTCGCGCAGGCCCTCGACGCCGTTTGCGAGAAGCTCGACAAGCACCTCGACCGCCCGCTGCGCGAGGTGATGTTCGGCGACGACCCCGACGCGATCCACCAGACCGAGTACACCCAACCGGCGCTGTTTTGCGTCGAGGTGGCCCTGTACCGGGTGATGGAGGCCTGGGGCGTGCGCCCCGACTTCGTCGCCGGCCACTCCATCGGCGAGCTGTCGGCCGCCTGCGTCTCCGGCGTGCTGTCGCTTGAGGACGCTTGCGAGCTGGTGGCCGCGCGCGGGCGGCTGATGCAGCGGCTGCCCGGCGGCGGCGCGATGGCCGCGATCATGGCCACGCGCGAGGAGGTCACGCCGTCGCTGAGTCCGCGCGTCACCATCGCCGCCGTCAACGGGCCACAGTCCATCGTCGTGTCCGGCGACGAGCGGGACGTGGACCGGATCGTCGCGGAGTTCTCCGGTCGCGGTCGCAAGACCCGTCGGCTGACCGTGAGCCACGCGTTCCACTCCCCGCGCATGGACGACATGCTGGAGGAGTTCGGGGCCGTGGCCGCGCGCCTGGACTACCACGCCCCGAGCATCCCGATGATCTCCAATCTCACCGGTCGGCCGGTCGACGCCGACGAGATCCGCGACCCCCGTTACTGGGTGCGGCACGTGCGCGAACCCGTGCTGTTCCTGGACGGCGTCCGCGCCCTGGCCGATCGCGGGGTGACGACCTTCGTCGAGCTCGGTCCCGACGGGGCGCTGACCACCATGGCTCAGGACTGTGTGGACACCGAGCCGGAGGCCTTCATCGCCTCCCTGACCCGGGGCCAGGACGACGCGACGGCGCTGAACGGCACCATGGCGCGCCTGTTCGCCCGGGGCGTGCGGATCGACTGGAAGGCGTTCTACGCGGACACCGGGGCGCGCAAGATCGACCTTCCCACCTATCCGTTCCAGCACACCCGCTACTGGCAGCCCTTCGACTCCCGGCTCGGCGACATGACGGGCACCGGCGTGACGGGCGCCGACCATCCCCTGCTGGGAGCCACGGTGGCGCTGGCGACCGGCGACCGGATGCTGCTCACCGGGCACCTGTCGGTGTCGTCGCACCCCTGGCTGGCCGACCATGTCGTCGCCGGAAGGGTTCTGGTGCCGGGCGCGGCCATCACCGAGATCGCGCTGCACGCATGCGAACTCACCGGGCACGACCGGATCGGCGAGCTGACCCTGAGGGATCCGATGGTGATCCCCGACGGTGCCGGTGTCCGGATCCAGATGCGGCTGTCCGAACCGGACGATGACGGGCGCACCGTCGCCGAGCTGTACGGATGCGTCGACGGCGAGGAGTCCTGGACCGCCCATGCCTCGGCGGTGCTGGACAACCGCGACGACGCCGGGGCCGCATTCGCGGGCACCGTCGCGCCACCGGGCGCCGAGTCCATTGACCTGAGCGACTTCTACGACCGCGCCGCCACCGAGTCCGGGCTGAGCTGGGGGCCGTCCTTCCAGAGCCTGCGCACCGCCTGGCGGGACGGTGAGGAGTTCTACTCCGAGATCGAGCTGCCCGCCGACCGCGCCGCAGAGGCCGAGAACTTCGGGATCCACCCGGCCCTCCTGGACGCGGCGCTGCAGACCGCGGTCGTCGACCGGGTGGCCCGCGGCGAACTGGGCCTGCCGTTCGCGCTGAACGGCGTCGAGTTGTTCACCGCGGGCGCGGCGGCGGCGCGGGTGCGCGTGACGCCGCAGGGGCCCGACTCGGTGACCATCCACCTCGGCGACTCCGGCGGGCAACCCTTGGCCCGCATCGAATCGCTGGTCGTCCGCGAGCTGCCCGCCGGTTCGGCCCCGGGCGCCGACCGCGCCGCCGACGCGCCGATCGGCGTGGACTGGGTGCCGGCCGACGAGACGACGCCCCACGACGATTTCCGCCGCTTGGGCGCCGGCGTCACCCCCGACGCGCTCGGCGATCCTCTGCCCAGCGCCGTGGTGGCCGCCGTCGACGTCGACGGCGAACTGTCCCATGTGGTATCCGGCGCGTTGGCGTTGGTGCGCGGCTGGTTGGCCGACGACCGCTACACCGACACCACGCTGGTGTTCGAGCTGCCGGGCGACACGCCGGTGAGCTCGGCGGTCGCCGGACTCGTTCGGGCGGCCCAGGCCGAGCATCCTGGCAGGTTCGGGCTACTGCACGCCGACGAGACCGTGTCCCCCACCGCGATGCCCGAGGCGCTGGGCGTGCTCGCCGGAGGCGAGCCCGAGGTGCGGGTGAGCGGCGAGCAGGCGATGAGGCGACGACTGTCCCGTGAGGACAATGAGGCCGTCTACGCCCTGCCGAACGACTCGAACTGGCGCCTGGGCGTCACCGACGACGGCGGCATGGAGATCATGACCTCCGAGTGCGCCACCCGGCCCCTGGCGCCCCAGGAGGTACGCATCAAGGTCGGCGCCGCCGGGCTCAACTTCCGTGACATCGTCGTGTCGATGGGCATGGCCGACCGGCTCAGGGGACTGCACATCGGGTTCGAGGGCGCCGGCGTCGTCCTGGAGGTCGGTTCCGAGGTGACCACGCTGTCCGTCGGCGACCGCGTCATGGGGTTCCTGGAGGACGCGATAGCGCCGATCTCGATCGGCGAGGCCCCGACGCTGGTGCCGCTTCCCGAGGGATGGACCTTCGCCCAGGGTGCCTCCGTCCCGGTCGGATTCGTCACCGCGTGGCTCAGCCTGGTCGACGCGGCACGAACCCAGCCGGGAGAACGCGTGCTGGTGCACTCGGCGACCGGCGGCCTCGGATTGGCGGCGATCCAGATCGCCCGGCATCTGGGCGCCGAGGTGTTCGCCACCGCCAGTCCCCCGAAGCAGCATCTGTTGCGGCGCATGGGCTTCGACGACGACCACATCGCGTCGACCCGCACCCTGGACTTCCGCGACACGTTCATGGCCACGACCAACGGCGAGGGCGTCGACGTGGTGTTGAACTCGCTGGCCGGCGACTTCACCGACGCCACATTGGACCTGATGCCCCGGGGCGGGCGCCTGATCGAGCTGGGCAAGACCGATGTCCGCGACGCCAAGGTGGTCGCCGCCTCCCATCCGGGCGTCCGCTACGAGTTCCTCGACACCGGCGATCGCGACGACTCCGACCAGGCGATGGCCCACGTGCACCGGCTGCTGGCCGAGGGGGTCTTCCAACCCCCGCTGATGAGCACCTTCCCGATCGAGCGGGCCCAGTCGGCCTTCCGCTTGATGCGCAAGGCCAAGCACCTCGGCAAGCTCGTGGTGACCCTGCCGTTCGAGTGGGACCCCGACGCCACCGTCCTGATCACCGGCGGCACCGGCACCCTCGGTGGGGCGCTGGCGCGGCACCTGGTGACCCGCCACGGCGTCCGCGACCTGCTGTTGACCAGCCGCCGCGGCCCGGACGCCCCCGGCGCCGCCGCGCTGGCCACCGAACTGGCCGGAGCCGGCGCCCGGGTGCGGATCGAATCGTGCGACGTCGCCGATCGCGACGCCGTCGCGGCGCTGCTGGGCACCCTCGATCGCCGGCTCGGGGCGGTCGTCCACACCGCCGGGATCGTGGTCGACGGCGTGGTCGACGGCATGACGGCCGAGCAGCTGGATCTCGTGCTGCGCACCAAGGCCGAGTCCGCGCGGCACCTCGACGAACTCACCGACGGCCTCGGCGTGGACCGCTTCGTGCTGTTCTCCTCGGCCGCCGGGACCCTCGGTTCCCCCGGACAGTCGAACTACGGCGCGGCCAACGCCTACCTGGACGGGCTGGCCCGCCAGCGCCGCCGCCACGGACGTCCCGCGGTGTCGATCGCCTGGGGGCTGTGGGCCCAGGCGTCGGGCATCACCGGACAGCTGTCCACCCAGGACCTGGAGCGGTTGACCGGCAACGGTTTCGCCGCGCTGAGCACCGACGAGGGCATGTCGATGTTCGACGCCAGCCTGACCTCGTGGGATCCCTGCCCGCTCGCGGTCAAGTTCGACATGCGCCAATTGCGGGCCCACGCCCGCGACGGCGATCTGCCGCCGGTGTTCCAGGGATTGATCGGTTCGACGCGGCGCCGGACGTCGACGTCGCACAAGGACAGCAGCGGCAAGCTGCGCCAGCGCCTGGCCGCGGCGTCCCCGCTGGAAGGACGGCAGATCCTGCTCGACCTGGTGAGGTCGCACGCGGCGACGGTGCTGCGCTTCGACTCCAGCGATGACGTGCCGGCGGATCGCCCGTTCCACGACATCGGCTTCGACTCCCTGACCGCCGTCGAGTTGCGCAACCACCTCAACCGGCTCACCGGGCTTCGCCTGTCGAGCACCGTGGTCTTCGACCACCCCACGCCCTCGGCGCTCGCCGACCGGATCGGCACCGAAATGCTTCCCGAGGAGTCGAACGCGCTGCCGCTGGACGACGAGCTCGACCAGCTCGAGGCGCGACTGAACGAGATTTCGCCGGACGCCGAAAACCGCGACAGAATAGCCAAGCGCCTGGAGACCTTGCTGTGGAAGTGGAACGGCCCGCAGACTCCGGACGGCGAGGTCATGGCCAAGGACGCCCTTGACTCCGCAACCGACGAGGAGATGTTCGCGTTGATCGACAACGAGTTGGGATCCACCTGACTCGCTTATCCAATCCTCTCAAGGATACGAATGAGATGAACAACGGCTCCACAGAAGACAAGCTGCGCGAGTATCTGCGCCGGGCTGTGGTCGACCTGAGTGATGCCCGCCAACGGTTGCGGCACGCCGAGGCGTCCAGGCACGAGCCGATCGCCGTCGTTGGCATGGCCTGTCGCTACCCCGGCGATGTGGAGTCACCCGAGGATCTGTGGCGTCTGGTCGAGGCGGGAGGCGACGCCGTCGTCCCGTTCCCCGTCGATCGGGGCTGGGATCTGGGAGCGCTTCATGATCCCTCCGGCGAACGGTCCGGTTCGTCGACGGTGAACGTCGGTGGTTTCCTGTCCGGTGCCGCCGAGTTCGATCCGGGCTTCTTCGGCATCTCGCCGCGCGAGGCCGTCGCGATGGACCCGCAGCAGCGGCTCACGCTCGAGGTGAGCTGGGAGGCCCTCGAACGCGCCGGCATCGACCCGGTCTCCCTGCGCGGCAGCGGAACCGGGGTATACGTGGGCTCCTTCACCCAGGAGTACTGCCCGCCGCTCGAGGCCGACACCGAGGGCTTCGAGGGCCAGCTGGGGACCGCCAACAGCAGCAGCGTGCTGTCGGGCCGGGTGTCGTACACCCTCGGCCTGGAGGGGCCGGCCATCACGGTGGACACGGCGTGCTCGTCGTCCCTTGTGGCCATACACATGGCGATGGCGGCCCTGCGATCGGGCGAGTGCGATCTGGCGCTGGCCGGCGGCGTGACCGTGATCGCCGGGCCCCGGGTCTTCGTGGAGTTCAGTCGGCAGCGCGGTCTGGCGCCCGACGGCCACTGCAAGTCGTTCTCCTCCGACGCCGACGGCACGAACTGGGCCGAGGGGGCCGCCATGCTCGCGGTGGAGCGTCTGTCGGACGCCCAGCGCCTCGGCCACCCCGTGCTGGCGGTGTTCAAGGGTTCATCCGTCAACCAGGATGGTGCCAGCAACGGGCTCACCGCGCCGAACGGCCCGTCCCAGGAGCGGGTGATCCGCGCCGCCCTGAGCGCGTCGAACCTCGGCGCCGCCGACGTGGACGCCGTGGAGGGTCACGGGACCGGGACCGTGCTGGGCGATCCCATCGAGGCCCAGGCGCTCATCAACACCTACGGCCAGACCCGGGAGCCGGGGCGGCCCCTGTATCTGGGCTCGCTGAAGTCCAACTTCGGCCACGCCCAGGCCGCGGCCGGGGTCGGGGGCGTCATCAAGATGGTGATGGCGATGCGCCACGAGACGCTGCCCCGGACCCTGCACGTGGAGGAGCCGAGCCCCCACGTCGACTGGGACAGCGGGGACGTGAGCCTGCTGACCGAGGCCGTGCCGTGGCCGCGCACCGACCGCCCGCGGCGCGCCGGGGTGTCCTCGTTCGGCATCAGCGGCACCAATGCCCACGTGATCGTCGAAGAGGCGCCCGTCGAGCCGCGCGAGGAGAACGAGGATGCCGCCTCGGCGCCCGCCCTCGCGGTGGTACCGGTACCGCTGTCCGCGCGATCCGTCGAAGCGTTGCGGGGCCAGGCGAAGCGGCTGAGCGGGCACTCCGCGTCGCGCCCGATCGACATCGGACATTCCCTGGCAACCGGGAGGTCCACATTCGACCATCGCGCGGTGGTGATGGCGCACGACCCCGCGGAACTGGCCGAGGGCCTGCGTTGCCTGGCCGACGACGAGCGGTCGGCGCGCGTGGTGTCCGGAAAGGTCGCGGGCGGCAAGCTCGCCATCCTGTTCACGGGCCAGGGAAGCCAGCGCCCCGGAATGGGCCGGGAACTGTATCGCGCGTATCCGGGTTTCGCCGCGGCCTTCGACAACGTTGCCGCCGCAATGGATCCGCACCTCGATGGCCCGCTTCGGGATCTGGTCTTCGACACCGAAGGCACCGCGATCCACCAGACCCAGTACACCCAGCCGGCGCTGTTCGCCGTCGAGGTGGCGCTGTATCGCCTGGTCGAGTCCTGGGGGGTGCGGCCGAGCTTCGTCGCCGGGCATTCGATCGGCGAGCTCACCGCCGCCCACGTGTCCGGCATTTTGTCCCTTGAGGACGCCTGCGAGCTGGTGGCGGCGCGCGGCCGCCTGATGGGCGGGCTGCCGTCGGCGGGGGCGATGCTGGCGGTGCGCGCCACCGAGGACGAGGCCCGTGAGCTGTTGGTCGACGGCGCGGAGATCGCGGCGGTCAACGGTCCCGCGGCCGTCGTGGTGTCCGGTGCCGCCGAGGCCGTCGCGCAGGTCGGCGCCCGGCTGGCCGAGCGGGGCCACAAGACCCGGCCGCTGACCGTCAGCCACGCGTTCCACTCCCCGCTCATGGACGACATGCTGGTCGAGTTCGGCCAGGTGGCGTCCGGTTTGACCTACCACGCCCCCGAGATACCGGTGGTGTCCAACCTCAGCGGACGGCTGGCCGCGGAGTCGCAGATCCGCACGCCGCGTTACTGGGTCCGGCACGTGCGCGAACCGGTGCGATTCGCCGACGGGGTGCGGGAACTGCGCGCCCAGGGCGCGACCACCTTCCTCGAGCTCGGCCCCGACGGCGTGCTGTCGGCGGCGGCGCTGGAGTGCCTGGACGACACCGCGGCGGCCGTGTCGGCCGCGCGTCGCGGACGCCCCGAGGCCGACAGCCTCGTCGAAGCGCTGGCGGCGGTGCACGTTCGAGGCCATCGGGTCGACTGGGAGGCATATTTCGCCGGCACCGGCGCCCGCCGAGTCGACCTGCCCACCTACGCGTTTCAGCGTCGGCGGTACTGGATCAAGCGGGAATTCCCCGCACTGTCGGCGCCCCAGTCCGACACCCTGCACCGGATCTCGTGGATCGCGAGCGACCCCACCGACGGCGTCCCCATCGCCCACGCCCTCACCCTCGACGGTCTCTCCGCGGACCTGGACGCGATACCCACCCCCGTCCCCGAGGTCGTCGTGGCCACGGTCGACGGCTCCGGCGATGCCACGGCGGCGGTCACCGAGGCCCTGCGCCTGGTTCGCACCTGGCTGGCCGACGACCGCTTCGCCCGCTCCACGCTCGCCTTCAGATCCACCATGGATACTCCCCAGTGGTCGGCGGTCTCGGGCCTGGTGCGTTCGGCCGAGGCCGAGCATCCTGGTCGTTTCGTCGTCGTGCACGGCGACGTGCCGAGCGCGCTTCCCGTGGGGGAGGCCGAGTTCACGCTCACCGATGGGGTCTTGTCGGTTCCCCGGCTGGCCCCGATGCCCGCGGACCGGCCCAACGGCGCCACGCGGCTCGACCCCGACCGGACGGTGCTGATCACGGGCGGAACCGGAACCCTCGGTGCCAGCCTGGCGCGGCATCTGGTCGAGGCGCACAAGATCCGCCACCTGGCGCTGATCAGCCGCCGCGGCATCGCCGCCGACGGCGCCGGCGAGCTGAAGTCCACGTTGGAATCGCTTGGCGCGCACGTCCAGGTGATCGCGTGCGACACCGGCGACCGGGAGGACCTGGCCGCGGCGCTGAGCGGCATCGATCGTCCGCTGGGGGCGGTCATTCACGCCGCCGGGATCATCGACGACGGCGTCATCGCCCAGCTCACCCCGCGGCGGGTGGAGTCGGTGATGCGGGCCAAGGCCGAGGCCGCCCGCCATCTGGACGAGCTGACCGCCGGCGAGGACCTGAGCGCGTTCGTGCTGTTCTCCTCCCTGGCGGGCGTGCTGGGCGCACCGGGACAGGCCAACTACGCCGCCGCCAACCGGTTCCTCGACGGCCTGGCCCGCGATCGGGTCCGCCGCGGGCTGCCCGCCGTGTCCATCGCCTGGGGCCTGTGGAGCCAGCCCAGCGGCATCACCTCCGGGCTCAGCGGGGCCGACCTGCAACGCTTGGGCCGCAGCGGTTTCGTCCCCCTGGAGACCGCCGAGGCCCTGGAGTCGTTCGACGCGGCGCTGGCCGGCGCGGACAGCTGCGTGGTCGCGGTCCGGCTCGATCGCGACGCGCTGCGCCGCCGGGCCGACGCGGCGACGATTCCCCCCGTTCTCGGCGATCTGGTGCCGCACGAACCGCACACCCGGAAGACGCCGGACGCCGACCCCGCGACGCGACCCGGTCTCGACGCCTCCGACGACAGGCAACGCCGCGAGACACTGCTCGACCTGGTGCGGACTCACGCGGCGGCCGTGCTGCAACTGGACGGCCCGGAGGACCTGGAACCCGACAGTCGGTTCCAGGACGAGGGGTTCGACTCGCTCACCGGCATCGAGCTGCGCAACGTGCTGTCCCGGGAACTGTCGATCGCGCTGCCCAACACGGTCGCGCTCGACCAGCCCACCCCCGAGGCGCTGGCCGACTACATCGCCACCCTCCTGGACGCCGGCGGCTCGGCGCCCACTCCGGCGCCGGTCCACGACAGCCTCGCCTCCCTGCTGCTGACGGCCGATCGCAGCCGGGTCGGCGAGGTCCGGGAACTCTCGATGGCCTTGGCCCGGTTCAGGAAGGCGTTCGACTCGCCGTCCGAGCTGGGGCCGGGTCCGTGGTGGACTCAGACCCGCGACGGCGACCCGGCCAAGCCCACCCTGGTGTGCGTGCCGTCCTTCGTGTGGGGCGGCCACGAGACCCACTACTCCGGCATCGTCAACGCCTTCGGCGCGGACCTGCCGGCGGTGACGCTGACGCTTCCGGGATACCGCGACGGCGAGCCCATACCGTCCACGGTGGACGCGATGGCGTCGGCAATGGCCGCCGCCACCGCCGACGCCGTCGGCTCCGGACCGTTCATCATGGTCGGTCACTCCGCCGGGGCCCTGATGGCCGCCCGCGCCACCGCCGCGTTGGAGGCGCTGGGCATGAAACCGCACGCCCTGGTCCTCGTGGACCCGGTCCCCTGGGGACCGGGCGAGTCCCAGCAAGGCTGGTGGGTGACCATCCATCACATTCACGGTGTCATCCCCGAGCGCACCCCCGGCGTCGCCGAGGGCGAAGCCTGGATCACCGCGGAGGCCCGTTACTCGTCGTTCGACTTCACCGTGCCGAGCCTCAGCTCCCCGACGCTGCTGGTCAAGGCCGACGATCTGCTGGAGGGGCTCGACCCCCCTGGCGACGGTTGGCGAGTCGCGTGGCACCTGGACCATTCCGTCGTCAACGCCCCCGGCGACCACTATTCCCTGTTGCACGCCGACAACGCGTCCAAATGGGTTCCCGGAGTAGAGGAGTGGCTGCGTGACTTGCCCATCACGAGAAGAAGGTGACACCCCACCATGCCGATTCGTTCCGTTGACGAGATCGCGTGGACACTGAGCAGCCCACGGACGGGTGGACTGCGCTCCAACGCCCACCTGTTGGCGGACTTCGTCTCATCCCGTCCCGAACTTGACCCGCGCGACGTCGGATACACCCTCGCCGGCCGCCCGGCCGCCGCACAACGGGCCGTCCTGATCGGAGACGACCGCGACGGCCTGCTCGGCGGCGCCGAGGCGCTGCGGCACGGACGGCCCGCGTCTCATGTGGTCGTGGGCCATGTGCGCCAGGACGTCCGCCCGGTGCTGGTGTTCCCGGGCCAGGGCTGGCAGTGGGCGGGCATGGCGGCCGATCTGCTGCGGACCTCCCCCGCCTTCGCCGAGCGGCTGCGCGAGTGCGACGCGGCGCTGCGTCCGCACATCCCGCTGTCCGTCACCGCGATGCTGACGGGCGACGACGCCGGCTGGCTCGACGACGTCACCCTGATGCAGCCCGCGCTGTGGGCCGTCATGGTGTCGCTGGCGCACGCGTGGGAGTCCCTCGGCATCACCCCGGCGGCCGTCGTCGGCCACTCCCAGGGCGAGACCGCGGCGGCGGTGATCGCCGGGGCGCTGTCCCTGGCCGACGGGGCCCGGGTGGTGACGTCGTACGCGCGGGCCATCAAGGAGGATCTGTCCGGGCGCGGCGGCATGGTCGCCGTGGGCCTGTCCGCCGAGCAGACCCGCAAACGGTTGGCGCCGTGGCACGACCGGATCTGGGTGGCGATCGCCAACGGCCCCTCGTCCACCGTGGTCTCCGGCGAGCCCGGGGCGCTCGGCGAGCTGCTGGAAGACTGCGCGGCCGCCGGGGTGTGGTCGCGGCGCATCGCGATGGACTACGCGCCCCACACTCCGCACGTCGACGCGGTGATCGACCGCCTGACGTCCGAGTTCTCCGCCATCAGGGCCAGCGCCTGCCGCGTCCCGTTCTACTCGACCGTCACCGGCGGGCTGGTCGACCCCAACGCGCTGGATCCCGGCTACTGGGTGGCCAACCTGCGCCAGCCCATCCAGTTCGACCGCGCCATCCGGTCCCTGCTGGAAGACGGGTATCGGGTGTTCCTGGAGTGCAGCGCCCATCCGGTGCTGACCGTGGGAATGCAGGAGACCTTCGACGACGCGGGGATCGACGCCGCGGCCCTGGGCACGCTGCGGCGCGGCGAGGACGGCGCCCGCGGCTTCCTTACCGGGCTGGCCCACCTGTGGGCCAACGGTGTCGACATCGACCGGCGCGGCTGGTTCCAGGGCGGCCGGGACGTCGACCTGCCCGAGCTGGCCTCCGCGTCGACCAATATCGACGAGGGGCCGCTGGGTCGCCTGGCGGATCTCAGCGTCGGCGAGCAACGCCGGCTGCTGCTCGAACTGGTGTGCCAGCACACGGCCGCCGCGCTGGGCGACGTGAGCGCCTCGGCGGTCGGCGAGGACGTCTCGTTTCGCGAGGCGGGCCTGGATTCGCCCAAGGCCATGGAGCTGCGGGGCAGTCTCAACGCCGCGACCGGCCTCAACCTTCCTGCCGCGGTGGCCTACTCCTGCCCGACACCCGCGGCGCTGGCGGATCGTTTGCGGCGCGAGCTGGTCGGCGAGGAAGCCTCCACACTAGACATAGCCGAGTCGGAGACGGTGGACCCGACCGAGCCGATCGCGATCGTCGGCATGGCGTGCCGCTATCCCGGCGAGGTGCGGTCGCCCGAGGATCTGTGGCGCCTGGTCGCCGACGGCACCGACGCGATCGCCGACTTCCCGTCCGATCGGGGCTGGCGCCTGGACAGCCTGATCGACGACACCGGCGAGCGGCCCGGAACGACCTATGTGTCCCGGGGCGGTTTCCTGTCGGGGGCGGCGGACTTCGACGCGGGCTTCTTCGGCATCTCGCCGCGCGAGGCCCTCACCATGGACCCCCAGCAGCGCATCACGCTGGAGGTGACCTGGGAGGCCCTGGAGCGCGCCGGCATCGATCCGTCCCAGCTGAAGGGAACCGGCGTGGGCGTGTTCGCCGGCGCCTCGGCGCAGGAATACGGACCCCGCCTCGACAACGCGCCGGAGGACCTCGAGGGACAGATCATCACCGGCAGCGCCAACAGTGTCCTTTCCGGACGCGTCGCCTACACGCTCGGGTTCGAGGGCCCGGCGTTGACGGTCGACACCGCCTGCTCGTCGTCCCTCGTGGCCGTTCACCTCGCCATGCAGGGCCTGCGGGACGGCGACTGCCGGCTCGCCGTGGCCGGCGGGGTCACCGTGCTGGCGAACCCGGGGATGTTCATCGAATTCAGCAGGCAGCGCGGCCTGGCGCCCGACGGCCGCTGCAAGTCGTTCTCCTCCGACGCCGACGGCACCAACTGGGCCGAGGGCGCCGGAATGCTGGTGCTGGAACGCCTGTCGGACGCCCAGCGCCACGGTCACCGCGTGCTGGCGGTCTTGCGGGGGTCCGCGATCAATCAGGACGGCGCCAGCAACGGGCTGTCGGCGCCCAGTGGCCCGTCCCAGGAGAACCTGATCCGGCGGGCCCTGGCCCGCTCCGGGTTGACCGCCGCCGACGTCGACCTGATCGAGGCGCACGGCACCGGCACCGCTCTGGGGGACCCGATCGAGGCTCAGGCCCTGCTGGCCACCTACGGCAGGGGCCGTCCCGACGACACACCCGTGTATCTGGGCTCGCTGAAGTCCAATATCGGCCACGCCCAGGCCGCCGCCGGGGTCGGCGGCATCATCAAGACGGTGATGGCCATGCGCCACGGCCTGATGCCGCGCACCCTGCACGTGGACTCCCCCACCGCGCACGTCGACTGGTCGGCGGGCGCGGTGGAGCTGCTCACCGAGGCCCTGCCGTGGCCCGAGCGCGATCGGGCGCGCCGCTCGGCGGTGTCGTCCTTCGGGATCAGCGGCACCAACGCGCACGTCATCGTGGAGGACCGGCCCCAACCGTCCGTCGAGAGGCCGGCGCCGGCGCCGGGCGCGGTGGCGTGGCCGCTGTCGGCCCAGTCCCCCGACGGCCTGGCCGCGCAGGCCCGCGAGCTCGCCGCGTTCACCGCCGCCCGAACGGAACTGGCCGTCGAGGAGGTGGCGACGGCCCTGGTCGGCACCCGGGCACGGATGCGCCACCGCGCCGTCGTCATCGGCGACGATCCCGCGGCGATGCGGGAGGGGCTGGACGCCATCGCCTCACGGGATCCGAATCCGCCCGCCAGCGTGGTGGTCGGCGAGACGATGCCACGCGGCGTCGACCCGGTGTTCGTCTTCCCGGGCCAGGGAACACAGTGGACGAAAATGGGTCTGGTTCTGGCCGAACGCTTCCCGGTGTTCGCCCATGCCCTCGACGAGTGCGCCGACGCCCTGCGCGAAGTGGCCGACTGGGACCTGCGGGCCGAGTTGGCCGGGGACCTGACCGACGTGTCGGTGGTGCAGCCCGCTTCGTGGGCGGTGATGGTGTCGCTGGCCCGACTGTGGGAATCGTTCGGTGTCACCCCGGCCGCCGTGGTCGGGCACTCCCAGGGTGAGATCGCCGCGGCGGTGGTCGCGGGCGCCCTGTCGCTTTCCGACGGCGCCCGGG
>NZ_DASQPW010000002.1:0-13213 GCF_035643755.1 Stackebrandtia sp.
CGCGACGCCGCGCACGGTGGCGGGCAGCCGCCGCAGGCTGTCGCGGTCAATGAACAGCGCCCGCAACCTGCGGGCCACGGCGCCGATCACCGGCCAGCCGCCGACCTCGCTCTTGGCCAGCATGCGGCAGCCGAACCAGCCCACGAACACCACCACGTCCAACCAGGACACGTGATTGGCCACCAGCAGCCCCGCCTCGGGTGCCTTGCCGCGCACCACCACCCGCGCCCCGGCGGCCCGCACCAGGGCACGCGCCAGACGGCGGCACGGCACCGCCATCCCGGCCAGCAGCACGGCCGCCACCGCGCACCACCGGACCGCCCGGCGGGGCCAGGCCGCCCGGCGGACGGGCCGGTCCACACAGGTGCGCGGCTGGCAGGGGGCGGTCGGGGACCACGCGTTCACCGCCGAA
Organism: Stackebrandtia sp.; assembly: GCF_035643755.1. Lineage (NCBI taxonomy): Bacteria > Bacillati > Actinomycetota > Actinomycetes > Glycomycetales > Glycomycetaceae > Stackebrandtia > Stackebrandtia sp. The sequence continues at coordinate 413 of NZ_DASQPW010000002.1, forward strand.
CGTCCAATCCGAAGTATCGGGCGTAGCGGGGGTCGAGCCGGTCCAGGTCCAGCAGCATCAGCAGGTCGGCGGTGCCGAAATCGGGGTCGTAGGCGGCGGGTCCGCAGACCACGGCGCCGAGCCGCAGGTAGCCGCGCAGCAGCGGCGGGACCCGGACCTTGCCGGCGCGCGGCACGTCCCGGCAGTCCCAGGGCAGGTACGGGGTGACCCGCAGGCTCTCGGGGGCCAGGTGCCTGTCGCGCACCCGGTCCCAGACCGCCGCGGCCTGCGCGCCGCCCTGCTCCAGCGACAGCGAGCAGCAGCCGATCAGGTACCGGTTTCCGGTGCGGCGCAGGTAATCGGCGATGCCGGACCACAGCGTGCCGATGGCGGCGCCGTCGCGGTGGTCGGGATGCACACAGGCCCGGCCCGCCTCGGTCAGCTCCGGCCGCAGACCGGACAGCGCCGACAGGTCGAACTCGGTGTCGGAGTACAGCGTCCGGGCCCGGCCCGGCGGCAGCAACCGGTAGGTGCCGACCGTGTCGCCGGTGGCGTTCTCGGTGAGGATCAGGTGATCGCAGTGGGCGTCGAACTCGTCGACGTCGCGGCCGTCGAGGGCGCGCGGCAGGCACGCCCCGCCCTCGGAGGCGAAGACCCGGTAACGGAGCCGTTGGGCGCCCATGATCTCGTCGGGGTGGCGGGTGGTGCGTACGGTGTATCGCCGCGTCGCGTTCGCGACACCGCTGGCATTGATGGACATGGTCTTATTCAGTCGCGCCAAGATGACGGGTCGTCGACCAGCGCGCGGATGCCAGTTGATCGCCGGATGCCAAGAGCCACGGCATAGGCTGGCGCCGTGCTGCCGCGAGACGATGATGAGGTCCTGAGCGCCGTCAGCGCCGCGGTGCTGGCGGTCACCCGCCACCTGTCGGCGGCGGAGGTGCTGGAGGTCATCGTCCGCTCCTCCCGCAAGCTGCTGGACGCGCGCTACGCCGCTTTGGGCATCCCCGACTCGCAGGGAGGCTTCGCCGAGTTCATCGCCGACGGCATCAGCGACAAGCAACGCGACGCCATCGGTCCGCTGCCCCGCCAGCACGGCATGCTGGCGGCGCTGCTGCACGACGGCGAGACCATCCGCAGCACCGACATCCGCACCGACGACCGCTTCGGCTACTTCCCGTCCGCCCACCCGGTGATGTCCGACTTCCTGGGCGTGCCGATCCGCGACGGCGACGAGGTCACCGGCATCATCTTCCTGGCCGGGAAGCAGTCGTCCGAGGGCTTCACCGACCGCGATGAGCGGCTGCTCACCCTGTTCGCCTCGCATGCGGCCATCGCCATGGCCAACGCCCGCCTGTACGAGCGGGCCCGCGAGCTCAGCGTCGTCCACGAACGCACCCGGCTGGCCCGCGACCTGCACGACGCGGTCACCCAGAAGCTGTTCTCGCTGCGGCTGGCCGCCCGCACCGCCGCCACCCTCATCGACCAGGACACCGACCGCACCCGGCAGCAGCTGGACCGCATCGAATACCTCGCCTCCGAGGCCACGGCCGAGCTGCGGTCCATCATCGTGGAGCTGCGCCCGGCCGAACTCGACACCCACGGCCTGGCCGGCACCGTCCGCAAACACCTGGAGCTCATCGAGCGGTTGCACGCCGTGCACACCGACTTCGAGATCTCCGGGCGCCTCGACCTCGACAAGGCCGCCGAGGTCGAGCTGTTGCGCATGATCCAGGAGGCGGTGCACAACGCCGTGCGCCACGCCCGCGCCTCCGTCGTGACGGTGCGGCTCGACGGCAACACCGCCGTCACCGCCCAGATCAGCGACGACGGGGTCGGCTTCGACCCCGACGCGGCCACCCAACGCGGCCTCGGCCTGGAGTCCATGAGGGAACGGGCCGCGGCCCTGGGCGGCCGGCTCGAACTGGACACCGCGCCCGGCCGCGGCACCACGATCCGCCTGGTGGTGCCGCGTGGCTGAGCCGATCCGGGTGCTGTTGGCCGACGACCACCCCGTGGTCCGCCAGGGCCTGAAGACCTTTTTGGACATACAGCCGGACGTCGCCGTGGTCGCCGAGGCCGCCGACGGCGACGCCGCGCTGGACCTCATCGCCCGGCACCACCCCGAGGTCGTCCTGCTCGACCTCAAGATGCCCGGCGTCGACGGCCTGGAGGTGCTGCGCCGCGTCGCCGACCGCGGCGACGCCACCCGGGTGATCGTGCTGACGTCGGTGACCGGCTCCGAGGAGGTCGCCCCGGCCATGGCCGCCGGCGCCGCGGGCTTCCTCTACAAGGACATCGACCCCGACGCGCTGGTGCGCGCCATCCGCGCGGTGCGCGACGGCCAGGTGCTGTTCGCCCCCGACGCGGCCACCGCGATGCTGTCGCCCCCCGAACGCCGCCCCGCCGACAACCTCACCGACCGCGAGGCTCAGGTGCTGCGCCTCATCGCCGCGGGCCGCTCCAACCGCGAGATCGCCCGCGAACTGTCCGTGGCCGAAAAGACCGTCAAGACCCACGTGTCCAGCCTGCTGCGCAAGCTCGGCGTCGCCGACCGCACCCAGGCCGCCCTGTACGCGGTCCGCAATGGATTGAACTGAGAAGGCCGGGCCATGGCACCGACGACCGGGCGAAACGCCGACGGTAGAATCGCCGCCAGCACGCCGGAGGAAACGGGTTCGTCCACAAAAGAAGACCACAGGGAGGGCGCGGTGAACACCAAGACGAGCGCTGCCGCGCCCTGGAACGTGTGGACCTGGCCGAACCTGGTCACCATGATCCGGTTCGCCGGCATCCCCGTCTTCTGCTACCTGCTGATCGCCACCCACCACTACATCGCCGCCCTGGTGGTGCTGGCGGTGGGCGGCGGCACCGACTGGGTGGACGGCTTCCTGGCGCGCCGCCTGGGCCAGGTGAGCCGCTTCGGCAGGCTCCTCGACCCGCTGGTCGACCGGCTCTACATCCTGGTGGCCGTCGTGGTCCTCACCGGGGTCGGACTGCTTCCCTGGCAGTTCACCTCCGTGCTGTTGGTCCGCGAGGTGGTCATGGCCGCCACCGTGCTGGCCCTGCGCTGGCGCGGATACGAGGCCCTGCAGGTCCACTACGTCGGCAAGACCGCCACGTTCGTCATCTTCGCGTCGTTCCCGGTGTTCGTCCTGGCCGGGCTCCACAACGCCGCCGAGGTCTGGGCGCGGCCGCTGGGCTGGGCCCTGGCCTGGTGGGGGATCACCCTGTACTGGCTGTCGGCGGCGATCTACATCGTTCAGGCCGTGGGGCTGCTACGCGCGGCCCGGGCGCCGACCCCCACGGGGCGCCCGTGACGCGGCGTCGCCCCGACCCCGCCGCCGACCTGCTGTCGGCTTTTTGGAACCACCCCCTCGATTACCCGGCCAAGCCCGGCAGGCGCACCCCCGCGAAGCGGGCCATGGCGCTGGTCGTGATCGTCGTGCTGGGCGCCATCCTGGCCGTCGCGTACCGCGACACCCTCAACGCCGCCCCCGGCGCCGCCAAGGTCCACCAGCAGCTGCGCGACGACATCGCCGACGAACGCGCCTCCAACCACCACCTCGAGTCCCGCGCCGATCGCCTGCGCGACAAGGTGTCCCGGCTGCGCGACCAGCTGATCGGCGGCCAGCACGAGGTCGACAGGCTCCACCAGGCCGAGGCCGCCGCGGGCCTGCGCGCCGTCATCGGCGACGGCGTCACCGTCACCGTCACCGACGGGCCGGGCACCTCCAGCGGCGAGGCCGACCCCGGCAAGGTCTACGACCGCGATCTGCAGATCGTCGTCAACACCGTGTGGGCGTACGGCGCCGAGGCCATCGCCGTCAACGGGCAACGACTCACCGCCACCTCGGCGATTCGCGCCGCCGGGGGCGCCATCATGATCGACAATTCTCCGGTGTCCAGCCCGTACAAGATCACCGCGATCGGCCCCGACGACCTGGCCGACACGGTGTCGAGTTCGTCCATAGCCGACACCTTCGACAAGTACTCCGCGAAGTACGGGATGTCGATGACCGTGACCGAAAGCTCCGACCTGCGGCTGCCCGCCGCGCAGCCGCCGGCGCTCGACAACGCCAAACCGGGGGAGACCAAGTGATCATCGCGGGGCTGGCCCTGGTGGCCGGAATCGTGCTGGGTGTCGTGGTGGACGTCGACGTCCCCAATGCCCTGCAGCCCTACCTGCCCATCGCCGTGGTGGCCGCGCTCGACGCCCTGGCCGGTGCCGCGCGCGCCCACTTCGACAAGCGCTTCGACGACAAGCAGTTCACCGTGTCGTTCATCGGCAACGTGCTGATCGCCGCGCTCATCGTGTACCTGGGGGACCAGTTGGGCGTCGGCGCCCAGCTGTCCACCGGCGTGGTCGTGGTGCTGGGCATCCGGATCTTCTCCAACGCCGCGGCGATCCGCCGCAAACTGTTCCGCGCGTGAGGGCCACATGACATGACCGAAGACGACAAGGCCGGCGACGCCGAGGCCGCGCCGCAACGCCGCCGCCACATCGGCGTGATCGCCGCCGTCCTGGTGGCCGTGCTGGGCTTCACGATGGTGGTGCAGATCCGCAGCCATTCCGACGACAGCCTCGCATCGGCCCGCACCGAGGACCTGGTCCGCATTCTGTCCGATCTGGACTCCCAGCGGGGGCGGCTGTCCGACGAGATCGACCAGCTCAACACCGACCGCGACGACCTGGCCAACGGCAGCAAGCGCCACGACGCGGCGCTCAAGCGCGCCAAGGAGCTGGCCGACAGCGTCGAGATCCTGGCCGGGACCGCCACCGCCACCGGCAAGGGCCTCACCGTGACCCTCACCCCCGGTGGCGCGCCGATCCGCGCGGCGACCATGTTGGACGCGGTGGAGGAGCTGCGCGGCGCCGGCGCCGAGGTGATGCAGATCGACGGCGACGCGGGAACCTCGGTGCGGATCGTGGCGTCGTCGTCGTTCGCCTCCGACGGCGACGACCTGGCCGTCGACAACGTCACGCTCGCCGCGCCGTACCGGATCAGGGTGATCGGGGACCCCGACACCATGGCCACCGCCATCGACATTCCCGGTGGGGTGGCGGACACGGTGAAAAAGGACGGCGGTAACGTCGTGGTGGCGAAGCCGGGCACGGTGAAGGTGACGACCTTGGCTAAAGTCAAGCCACCCAAGTACGCCGTGCCGGTGGACTGAGACGAAGGGACGCTTCCAGCGCATGATTCCGCAAGAGCTGCGTTACACCGCAGAACACGAGTGGGTGCGCCCCTCCGAGGGCGCGGCGACGACCGTGCGGGTGGGCATCACGGACTATGCGCAGTCCTCGCTGGGCGACATCGTGTTCGTGCAGTTGCCGAACGTCGGCGACAAGATCGCCGCCAACGACGCCATCGGCGAGGTGGAATCCACCAAGAGCGTCTCCGACATCTACGCGCCGTTGGCGGGAACCGTCACTGCCGTCAACGAGTCGCTCGACGAGTCCCCCGAGACGATCAACTCCGCCCCGTATGAGGCAGGATGGTTGTTCGACATCGAGCCGGACGACGTCGCCGATGTGGCGGGGTTGCTGGACTCTGAAGCGTACGCCAAACTGACTGAGTAACACTTTGCTTGACTTTCACACGATTCAGCGACTTTTTGAGGTGGTCCCATGACGCGCCCCGGCGACGAGTACCCTCCGCTCGACACGACGTCGACCATGAACCTCGGCGCCTTGGACGACGCCCTGGAATCGTCGGGACCCGAGGTCAACGCGGCCACTCTCGCCAAGTCGCTCCCGCCCGGGACGGCCCTGCTGCTGGTGCGCCGGGGCCCCAACGCCGGTGCCCGGTTTCTGCTCGACCTGGATGTGACCACCTCCGGCCGTCACCCCGACAGCGACATCTTCCTTGACGACGTCACCGTTTCCCGGCGTCACGCCGAGTTCCACCGCGACGGCTCCATGTTCACCGTCCGCGATGTGGGAAGCCTCAACGGGACCTACGTCAACCGGGAGCGGGTCGAAACCGCCACATTGGGCAATGGCGACGAGGTGCAGGTCGGCAAGTTCCGCCTAGTGTTCATCGCCGGACCGGGCTCCCGATAGCCGCTCACCGCGGGGGTAAAGCCGCGAAACCCTCATCGGCGGCGTGTACGGTCGAAGAGTCGAAAGCGCATCAAGCCCGTTTGACAGAGAAGGCAGGCCGGTGCACGAGTTGAGAGTGGTCGGTGTGCGGGTGGAGCTACCCACCAACCAACCGATCGTATTGCTCAAGGAGGTCGACGGGGACCGGTTCCTCCCGATCTGGATCGGCGCCGTCGAGGCCACCGCGATCGCTTACGAGCAGCAGGGCATCACGCCGGCGCGTCCTCTGACTCACGACCTGCTGCGCGACGTGATCGTGGCGCTGGGCGCCGACCTGCGCGCCATCGAGATCAACGACATCCAGGATTCGGTGTACTTCGCCGATCTGGTGTTCGGCGAGGACATCCGGGTCTCGGCGCGCCCCTCCGACGCCATCGCCCTGGCGCTGCGCACCGGCACGCCGGTGCGCTGCACCACCGAGGTGCTCGAGGAATCGGGAATCACCATGTCGGAGGACGCCGACGAAGAGGTGGAGAAGTTTCGGGAGTTCCTCGACAACGTCACGCCGGAGGACTTCGCCGAGTAATCGGCCCGGCCGAAATTGCCGTACACTGTGGGCCAAACTGTGTCGGCTAGGAGGGCGGCGGCGATGAATGTGCACACCGTCGACGACACCGCCGGCTATCGCGGACCGGTGGCCTGCGCGGCGGCCGGCATCAGCTACCGGCAACTGGACTACTGGGCCCGCACCGGGCTGGTGGTGCCCAGCGTGCGCGCCGCCGAGGGCTCCGGGAGCCAGCGGCTGTACTCCTTCAAGGACATTGTGGTGCTCAAGGTGGTCAAAAGGCTGCTGGACGCCGGCGTGTCGCTGCAGAACATTCGCAAGGCCATCGCCGTGCTGCGCGAGCACGGCACCGCCGACCTGTCGGGCATCACCCTGATCTCCGACGGCACCACCGTGTACGAGTGCCGCTCCGCCGAAGAGGTGGTGGACCTGCTGCGCGGCGGCCAGGGCGTCTTCGGGATCGCGCTGGCCGGTGCCGTGGCCGACATCGAGGGCAGCGTCACCGTGCTGCCCACCCCCGCCGACCCCGCGGCCGCGCCGCGCGACGAGCTCGCCGAGCGTCGGGCCCGCAGGGCGGCCGGGTGATCAACGGGTAGGGTTGCGGTCGACAAGCTGATACTCCGCGCGGGAGAGACCGTGCGCGGCCCTGGCGGCCGCGACGCGGCGCCGAAGGAGCAACTCCTCCCCGACAACCTCTCAGGCAAAAGGACCGTGCGGACTGGCACCTCTGGAAAGCAGGCGCTTCGCGCGTCTCACCGACGGGGCAAGCCGCACCTGGTGCGGTGAAACTCTCAGGGCTCAAGACAGAGGGGGAGGACCCGACACGACGCCGAGTCCTTGGAGCGCCAATGAACCAGCAGTCACGCCCCGACACCTCGTTCGCCGCCCGCCACATCGGCCCGTCCGCGGCCGACCGGCAGCGCATGTTGTCGGCCGTGGGCTACCACAGCGCCGCCGAGCTGCTGGAGGCCGCGATCCCGGCGTCGATTCGCAGCCTGGACGGCCTGAACCTGCCCGCGGCGGTCAGCGAGGCCGAGGCCGCACGCGAGCTGCGCGCCATCGCCGCGTCCAACCAGACCAAGCGCCAGATGATCGGGCTGGGTTACCACGGCACCCACACCCCGGCGGTGATCAGGCGCAACGTGCTGGAGAACCCCGCCTGGTACACCGCCTACACCCCGTACCAGCCGGAGATCAGCCAGGGACGGCTGGAGGCGCTGCTCAACTTCCAGACCGTCATCGCCGACCTCACCGGACTGCCGGTGGCGGGCGCGTCCCTTCTGGACGAGGCCACGGCCGCGGCGGAGGCCATGACCCTGGCCCGCCGGGCCTCGAAGTCGGCCTCGGCGGTGTTCGCCGTGGACGCCGACACCCTGCCCCAGACCCTGGCGGTGCTGGCCACCCGCGCCGAGCCGCTGGGCATCACCGTGACCACCTTCGACGCCACCCGCGTCGCCGAGCTGCCCGCCGAGCTGTTCGGGGTGCTGGTGTCGCAGCCGGGGGCCTCCGGCGTGATCCGCGACCACGCGGCGATCATCGACGCGGCAAGGCAACGCGGCGCCGTGGCCGCGGTGGCCTGCGACCCGCTGGCGCTGACCATGGTCGCCTCGCCCGGCTCCCAGGGCGCCGACATCGCGGTGGGCTCGGCGCAGCGCTTCGGGGTGCCGATGGGCTTCGGCGGCCCGCACGCCGGTTTCATGTCCGTCCGCAAGGGACTGGAGCGTTCGCTGCCGGGCCGCCTGGTGGGCGTGTCCAAGGACTCCGCGGGTCGCCCGGCCTACCGGCTGGCGCTGCAGACCCGCGAGCAGCACATCCGCCGTGAGAAGGCCACCAGCAACATCTGCACCGCCCAGGTGCTGCTGGCGGTCATGGCGTCGTGTTACGCCGTCTACCACGGCCCTGAGGGCCTGCGCGGCATCGCCGAGCACGCCCACGGCGCCGCGTCTCGGCTGGCCGCCGGCCTGTCCGGCGGCGGCGTCGACGTCGTCCACGCCGACTTCTTCGACACCGTGACCGCGCGGGTGCCCGGGCGCGCCGCCGCCGTGGTCGACGCCGCGTGCGCCGCCGGGGTGAACCTGCGGCTGGTCGACGCCGACACCGTGGCCGTCGCCTGCGACGAGACCACCACCGACGCCGACCTGCGCGCGGTGTGGGCGTCCTTCGGCGTGGCCGACGGTCCCGACGCCGCCGACGCCCCGGTTCCCGCCGCGCTGCGGCGCGACGTCGACTACCTGGCGCACCCGGTGTTTCGCACCCACCACTCCGAGACCGCGATGATGCGCTACCTGCGCGGCCTGGCCGACCTGGACTACGCCCTGGACCGCGGCATGATCCCGCTGGGCTCGTGCACCATGAAGCTCAACGCGGTGTCCGAGATGGAGCCGGTGAGCTGGCCGTCCTTCGCCGACATCCACCCCTTCGCCCCGGCCGACCAGACCGCCGGCTACCAGCGCGTCATCGACGACCTGTGCGCCTGGCTGGCCGAGGTCACCGGCTACGACGCCGTGAGCCTGCAACCCAACGCCGGTTCGCAGGGGGAGGTGGCCGGTCTGCTGGCGATCCGGGCCTGGCAGGAGGCCCGCGGCGCCGGGGACCGCGACGTGTGCCTGATCCCGTCCAGCGCCCACGGCACCAACGCCGCCTCGGCCGTGCTGGCGGGCATGCGGGTGGTCGTGGTCGCCTGCGACGACGAGGGCAACATCGATCTGTCCGATCTGGACGCCAAGCTGGAGGCGCATGCCGACGCGCTCGCGGCGATCATGGTCACCTACCCGTCCACCCACGGGGTGTACGAGTCGCAGATCGAGCGGCTGTGCGCCAGGGTGCACGAGGCCGGGGGACAGGTCTATGTGGACGGGGCGAACCTCAACGCGCTGCTGGGCTTCGCCAAGCCGGGCGGCTTCGGCGCCGACGTGTCCCACCTGAACCTGCACAAGACCTTCTGCATCCCGCACGGCGGCGGCGGCCCCGGCATCGGCCCGGTGGCGGTGCGCTCCCACCTGGCCCGGTACCTGCCCGGGCACGCGCTGGGCGAGGCCACCCCGGTGGGCCCGGTCGCCGCGGCGCCCTACGGCTCGGCGGGCATCCTGCCGATCCCGTGGATGTACCTGAAGATGATGGGCGGCCCCGGCCTCACCGAGGCGACCGCCTCGGCGGTGCTGGCCGCCAACTACGTCGCCGCCCGGCTCGGCGAGCACTACCCGGTGCTGTACAGCGGCAACAAGGGCTTGGTGGCCCACGAGTGCATTGTGGACCTCCGGGGTCTCACCAAGGAGACCGGGGTGACCGTCGACGACGTCGCCAAGCGGCTCATCGACTACGGCTTCCACGCGCCCACCATGTCCTTCCCGGTGGCCGGGACGCTGATGGTGGAGCCCACCGAGAGCGAGAACCTCGACGAACTCGACCGTTTCTGCGATGCGATGATCGCCATTCGGTCCGAAATCGCCGCCGTGGGTACCGGTGACTGGCCCAAGGACGACAATCCGCTGGTCAACGCCCCGCACACCGCCGAGTCCCTGATGGCCGACGACTGGGGCCACCCGTACACCCGGCGCGAGGCGGCGTACCCGTCCGGCGCGGTGCGCGACAAGTACTGGCCGCCGGTGGGACGCATCGACGGCGCCTGGGGCGACCGCAACCTGGCCTGCGCGTGCCCGCCCCCGGAGGCGTTTTCTCAGTGACGCATCGCCGCGCCGGACGCGCGGGCGAAGATGGTTAAACTGGGCCGGTCCCGAATCGCCCCAGGAGAAGAAACCCATGGCACGTGGCCGCAGCGAAGCAGGCGTCAAGTCGCATCGTCGCGGTCGCCGTAAACGCAAGGTCAAGCGCCGCCTGCCGGTGGCCCCCTGGATCGTGATCACCGTGGTGGTGACCCTGGTGGCCAGCGGGATGGTCGCCGGCTACTGGTGGCTGCTGGGCACCGGATGCAGCGGCGACCCGATCAAGGCGGTCGTCGCCGCCCCGGACACCATCAGCAACACGCTGTCCAAGATCGCGCGGGACTGGGAGAACACCGAGCCGTCGGTGAACGGCCGCTGCGTGGGCGTCGACATCAAGGAGAAGTCGTCGGCCGAGGTCGTCAACGGACTGTCGGGCACCTGGGACGCCAAGACCGAGGGACCCGCCCCGCACATCTGGGTGCCGGAGTCCTCCGCCTGGCTGCAGATGGCCAAGCTCACCGACGCGGGCGACGCGATGATCCCGAACGCGCCGCCGCTGGCGGCCACCAGCCCCACGGTGATCGCGATGCCCGCCCCCGCGGCCAAGGCCCTGGGCTGGAACGAGGGCGGCAAGCCGAAGGCCGACGCGGGCAAGCCCACCTGGGAGAACCTGGTGAAGCTGGCCTCCTCCGGCCGCACCTGGAAGGACTTCGGCCACCCCGAGTGGGGCGACATCAAGGTCGGCATGAGCAGCCCCGGCGACTCCACGGCGGACCTGCACGCGCTGTTGAGCGTCGTGGACGCCAACCGCGACGGCACCGCCAGCACCGACGAGCTCGACAACGTATCCGCGCTGCACGGCGTGGTCTCCAAGCAGAGCGACAGCATCGACGACACGCTCGGCAAGATGAGCGACACCGACGCCAAGAACAAGCCGATGGGCTACGTGTCGGCGTTTCCGGCGCTGGAGCGCGACGTGTGGCAGTACAACTCCACCGCCAAGACCCACCTGACGGCGGTGTACCCGTCCGACGGCAGCATCGACGCCGACTATCCGATGGCGATCCTGCAAAAGGCCAGCTGGACGAACCACACCTTCCGCGACATCGGGCGGCAGTTCGCCGAGTACGTCATCGGGCACTCGGGGCAGGAGTCGATGAAGCAGGCGGGGTTCCGCGACGGGACCCGGCGCACCGGCAGCAAGGAACTCACCGGCACCGACGGGCTGGCGTCCCACATCAACGAGCCGCAGCGCAAGCCGGTGAAGCCCGAGACGGTGCAGGACACGCTGGTGACGTGGAAGGCGCAGGACGTGCCGATGAACGTCCTGGTGGTGGTGGACTCGTCGTCGTCGATGGGCAAGGAAGTGACGTACAACGGGAAGAAGACGACCCGCCTGGCCGTCGTGCAGAAGGAATTGAGCGACGCGCTGCGATTGTTCGGTTCCCAGGCGAATGTCGGGATCTGGCGGTATTCGGTCGACGGGGTCACGGGGGAGTCGCACACTCCCGTCCAAGACATTAGTAAATTTACACCTGGCAATAAAAGCGCGGCGCTGGACAATCTGACCTCGATCACGCCCGCCGGCGACGGCGGCCTGTATCAATCCGCTGTGGACGCCTACCAGGCCCTTGTGGACTATCAGGGCGCGGACGGGGCCGCCAACCGCGTGGTCTTGTTGTCGGACGGCGGCAACGAGGACGGCTCGGCGATGTCGGAGGACCAGATGGTGTCCAAGCTGCAGGATCTGTCCAAACAGCACCGATCGAAGAGCGCCCGCATCGAGACCATCGGCTACGGCGATGAGGTCAACTCCAAGGGCCTGGAGGACATCGCGAGCGCGACCCAGGGGCAGTACTACCCGGCGAAGTGGAGCGACGAGATCAACAGCCAGCTGTTGTCGGCGTTGTTCAGTTCCTGACCGTCCCCCCGTAGGACGGTCGCGTGAGGCCGGTGAGGGCCGTCGGTGCCTCTCAGGCGACGGCGATGTGGGGCGCGGGTCCGCGGTGCGGGTCGATGCAGCGACCGTCGGGAAGGATCTCGCCGGTGTCGTCGAAGACGACGACGCCGTTACACAATAGACTCCAGCCCTGTTCGGGATGGGAGGCGACGACGCGCGCCGCTTCGCGATCGGCGTCAGCCGCCTCGGGACACTGGGGTTCGTGCGAGCACATCATTGGCTCCCGATCATCTCTCCTGTGTGGTGACGTGTTTTCGTTCACACCCAACATTGCGCCACACTACAGACGCTTTCATGTCATTGTCGCAACAGTTCCGGCACGATTCCGGGAGTTAACGCCTATACCCGTGCCGGACCCGAACGAAATCAGACCAAAAGAATGAGCCTGCTTCCTCCGCCCGGGCCCGTCGGGGTGCCGTCCTCTTGCCAATTCACGCGTCACGAGGTCGATCGTCTGCTGTGGTGGGTTGGTGACACAGAGGAACCGGCGGAGGCGCTGGCCGACTTCTGCCGGGCCTTCGGGGTGGGCGGCGACCTGTCGCACCCCGGGCGCCACGACCCCGAGGCGCGCTGGTGCGGGGTGGCCGTG
>NZ_DASQPW010000003.1:0-9853 GCF_035643755.1 Stackebrandtia sp.
AGTGGGAGGTGCTGCGGCTGTTGGCATCGGGACGCAGCAACCGCCAGATCGCCGCGGAGCTGTTCATCTCCGCCAGCACCGTCGGCGTGCACGTCGGGCGGATTCTCGCCAAGCTCGAGGTGCCCAGCCGCCTCGAGGCCGCCGCCCGGGCCCACCAGCTGCGGCTCTTCGACTGACGACCCGGGGTCAGCTCCGGTAGGCGGGAACGCCCAGCAGCTTGTCGACGGTGGTGAAGCGGTATCCCTTGTCCCGCAGCGCCTCCACCACGATCTTGACGGCGGCGACCGTGCTGGCCCGGGGGCCGGCGTGACCGTCGTGTCCATCGTGGAAGATCACGATGCTGCCGGGCCGCACCTTGGCCACGGCGGTGCGGGCGATCCGGCCGGGGGCGATCTGCAGCACCTCCAGCGGGTGGCAGAACTCCCCCGACACCGGCCGCATTCCCTCCCGCCGCACCAGATCGAACAGGGCCGGGATGCGCAGCAGCCACGGCGGGCGGTACAGGGCGGGCCGGATGCCGTGCGCCTCGAACATCGCGGTCGCCTGTCGCATGTCGGTGTCGAGGCTGCTCTTACGCAGGTAGACGGGAAAGTCGTGCGCGTTGCCGTGGTGGCCGATCACGTGCCCGCCGTCCAGCAGCCGCCGGGTGACGTCGGGGTGGCGCGCGACGGCCTTGCCGACCTGGAAGAACGTCGCGCGGATGCCTTGGGCGTCAAGGTAATCGGCGATCTGCGACGTGTACGGCTCGTTGGGGCCGTCGTCGAAGGTCAGCGCGACCACCCGCTGGCGGGTCCTGCCCCGGTACGGGAAGCGGCCGAGCGCCTGGGAGTACGGCGACATGCACAGCCAGTACAGCGCGCCGGGCACCAGGGCGGTCGCCGACAGCGCGCCGAGCACCCGCAGGCGCTTGGCGCGGCGGGATGTCAATGCGCCACCAGGTACAGGGTCACCGGCAGGGCGACCAGAATGGACATGAAGGCCACGCGCTGCCGGAACGTGAACCGGGCGCGTTGGCGGATGTGCGGCGCGGTGCCGATGATCCGGCGCCCGGTCAGGCGGTTGAGCCAGTAGCCGAGCAGGTAGTAGTAGAAGACCGTGACGAAGAGGTTGTAGAACAGGCCGCGTTCCATCCGCCGCGGCGAGGTGAAGGTCGGGTTGTCGACGATGAACCTGACCCGGCCGCGCGATCGCAGTTGCCGCAGCAGTCCCACCTCGTCGCCGCCCTGCGTCGCGTGCGTGTCGTAGCCCGTCCACGCGTCGCGGCGGAACGCGATGTTGGTGGCGGTCACGTAGACGATGCGGCCGGTGAGTTGGTAGATCGCGTTGACGAAGCCGAACAGCAGCGAGGCGTACCAGCGGCCCCACCGCGGCGCGTCGACGAAGCGGCACGGCCCGGCGACGGCGACCAATGTGGAGTCGGCGCGGAAGGCGGCGTCGATGCGCGACAGCCACCCGTCGGCGAACGTGGTGTCGGCGTCGGTGGAGACCACGATGGTCCCCTTGGCGGCGAGGGTGCCGCTGTTGCGGGCGAAGCACACGCCGGGGCGTTCCTCCCGCACCACCATCGCGCCGTGTTGGTGCGCGACCGCGGTGGTGGCGTCGGTGCTGGCGTTGTCGACGACGATGACCTCGAACCCCCCGGGCACCTCCTGCCGAAGCAGCGCGTTCAGGCACTCCGGCAGCAGCGCCTCCTCGTTGTGCGCGGGTACGACGACGCTGAATCGCGGTCCGTCGGTGTCCGGATCGGGTCGCGGCTCGATGGGGGTCGGGGCGCCGCCTTCTCGTTGGCTCACAGGGGTCCTTCACACAGCACTGAGGATCGAGTTCACCCTACAGTTTGTCGGGTCAAAGTGGGGGCGCGAGCGATCCGACCGCCATGCCGCCCGCCGAAACTGTAGACGACACCGAATCCGCAGAACACGGGGACGGCGCCGAACCGCGCGGGATTCAGGACATTGCCTGTCCGCGTTAGCTGACAGACTGGGGGCATGCTACCCACATCGGCACGATTGCTGCGCATGCTGTCCCTGCTACAGGCCCACCGCGAATGGTCCGGCGCCGACCTGGCCGACCGCCTTGAGGTGGACGTACGCACCGTCCGCCGCGACGTCAACAAGCTGCGCTCGCTGGGCTACCCCGTCAACGCCGCCCCCGGCGTGGCCGGCGGGTACCAGCTGGGCGCTGGCGCCAAGATGCCACCGCTGCTTTTGGACGACGAGGAGGCGGTCGCCGTGGCCGTCGGCCTGCGCACCGCCGCCGGCGGCTCCATCACCGGCATCGAGGAAAGCTCGGTCAGAGCGCTCACCAAACTGGAACAGGTGCTGCCGCCCCGGCTGCGCACCCGGGTCAACGCCCTGCAGACCGTCACCGTGTCGACGACCAGCAGCCGCTCCCCCGTCGACGCCGAGTCGCTGGCCGTCATCGCCACCGCCGCCCGCGACCACGAGCGCATCCGCTTCGAATACCGGGCGCACGACGGCACTCAGAGCATCCGCAACGTCGAACCGCACCGCCTCGTCCACACCGGACAACGCTGGTACCTGATGGCCTTCGACATCGACCGCGAGGACTGGCGCAACTTCCGCGTCGACCGCATGGAGCCGCGCACCCCCTCGGGCCCGAGCTTCGCGCCCCGCGACATCCCCGAGTTCACCGTGCAGACCTACGCGGCGTGGCGCAACCAGCGCTACCAGGCCCGCTACGTCCTGCACGCGCCGATCGCGGTGATCGCCGCCCGGATTCCCGAACGCTGGGGGGAGCTGGAATCCATCAACGACGACACCTGCGTGCTGCGCACCGGCTCCAACTGGATCGACGGGCTGGCGGCCTGGCTGCTGGGGCTCGACGTGGACTTCGAGGTGCACGAGCCGCCCGAGCTGATCGAGTACCTGCGCACCGTGTCGACCCGGCTGAGCCGCTTCGCGGCGTTACTTGTTCTTGGCCACCTTGTCCACCGCGGACGCGTCGGTGGTCAGCGCGGCGATGAACGCCTCCTGTGGCACCTCGACGCGGCCCACCATCTTCATGCGCTTCTTGCCCTCCTTCTGCTTCTCCAGCAGCTTGCGCTTGCGGGTGATGTCGCCGCCGTAGCACTTGGCCAGCACGTCCTTGCGCATCGCGCGAATGTTCTCGCGCGCGATGATGCGCGAGCCGATGGCCGCCTGGATCGGCACCTCGAACTGTTGGCGCGGAATGAGTTTGCGCAGCGTCTCGGTGAGCCGCACGCCGTAGGAATACGCCTGGTCCTTGTGGACGATCGCGGAGAACGCGTCCACCTTGTCGCCCTGCAGCAGGATGTCCACCTTGACCAGGTCGGCGATCTGGTCGCCGGTGGGCTCGTAGTCCAGGGACGCGTAGCCGCGGGTCTTGGACTTCAGCTGGTCGAAGAAGTCGAAGATGATCTCGGCCAGGGGCAGGGTGTAACGCAGCTCCACCCGCTCCGGCGACAGGTAGTCCATGCCCTGCATGGTGCCGCGCCGCGACTGGCACAGCTCCATCACCGCGCCCACGTAGTCGGTGGGGGTCAACACGGTGGCGCGCACCATCGGCTCGTGCACCACGGCGACCTTGCCCTCGGGGAACTCGCTGGGGTTGGTGACCTCGATGTCCTCGCCGTCGTCCATCTCGACCTGATAGACCACGTTGGGCGCCGTCGAGATCAACTCGAGGCCGAACTCGCGCTCCAGCCGCTCGCGGATGATCTCCAGGTGGAGCAGGCCGAGGAAGCCGCAGCGGAAGCCGAAGCCCAGCGCGGCGGACGTCTCGGGCTCGTAGGCCAGCGCGGCGTCGTTGAGCTTCAGCTTGTCGAGCGCCTCGCGCAGATCGGGATAGTCGGAACCGTCGATCGGATACAGTCCTGAGTAGACCATCGGCTTGGCCTCGGCGTAGCCCGACAGCGCCTCGGTCGCCGAATGGTGGGCGCCGGTGACGGTGTCGCCCACCTTGGACTGCCGGACGTCCTTGACGCCGGTGATCAGGTAGCCCACCTCGCCGACGCCCAGGCCGGCGGACTTCATCGGCTCCGGCGAGATCACGCCGATCTCCAACAGCTCGTGCACCGCGCCGGTCGACATCATGGCGATCCGCTCGCGCGCCGACAGGTGACCGTCGATGACACGCACGTAGGTGACCACGCCGCGATAGGTGTCGTACACCGAATCGAAGATCATCGCCCGGGCCGGGGCGTCGGCCTGGCCCACCGGCGCCGGGACCTGGGTGACGATCGAATCCAGCAGCGCGTCCACGCCCTGCCCCGTCTTGCCCGACACCTGGAAGCAGTCCGAGGGCTCGCAGCCGATCAGGTGGGCCAGCTCCTCGGCGTAGCGCTCCGGCTGGGCGGCGGGCAGGTCGATCTTGTTGAGCACCGGGATGATCGTCAGGTCGTTGTCCATGGCCAGATACAGGTTGGCCAGCGTCTGCGCTTCGATGCCCTGCGCGGCGTCCACCAGGAGGATCGCGCCCTCGCAGGCGGCCAGCGAGCGCGACACCTCGTAGGTGAAGTCGACGTGGCCGGGGGTGTCGATCATGTTGAGGACGAACTCGTCCCCGGCGCGCCCTCCCTCGCGCTGGCGCCACGGCATCCGCACCGCCTGGCTCTTGATGGTGATGCCGCGCTCGCGCTCGATGTCCATGCGATCGAGGTACTGCGCGCGCATCTTGCGCTGCTCGACGACGCCGGTGATTTGCAGCATGCGATCGGCCAAAGTGGACTTACCGTGGTCGATGTGCGCGATGATGCAGAAATTGCGGATCCGTTGGGGATCCGTGGCGCCGGGCGCGTAGTTCACGGAAGGCACGTCCGTTCGTCGGTGTGGGACAGGTCCGTCGTTCATGATCCCACGTGGTCGACACCGCAATCACATTGTCACGAGCGCGGGAATCGTTCATCATCCTTGCCCATGAGGTTCCCACTCGACAAGCCGGTTCCCTACGACGCCACCGCGGTGCGCCCGCGCTACGACACCCTGCCCGCGGCCGTCCGCGCCGACATCGCCGCGCACCTGGGCGGCGAACCCGTCGAGGTGAGACTCGCCGGCGGCGGGTTCACCGGGGGTTTCGCCGCCCGGCTCACCTCCGACAGCGGCGAGTCGATGTTCGTCAAGGCCGCGGGACCGCACCTGCCGTTCGTCCTCAACGCCTATACGTACGAGGCCCACCACAACCTGGCGCTGCCCGAGGCGGTCCCCGCGCCGCGGCTGCGTTTCACCTCACAGGTGGACGAGTGGGTCGTGCTCGGCTTCGAGGCCGTGGACGGGGTGGCGCCCAAGCTCCCCCTGAGCCCCGAGGCGCTGCGGCTCATGCTGCGCGCCTGGGCCGACGCCGCCGACGCGCTCACGCCCGCCCCGCGTCCCCTCATCGACCTCGGCGTCGAACCGCTCACCACCGAGGGCTTCGAATCCCTGGGCGCCATCGAATCGGGCACCGAACCCGCGCCCCCCAACCTCCCCGACCTCGCCAAGCGCCACCTGCCCGAGCTGGCCTGGATGGAGGGCAACCTCGCCGAGGCGATCCAGGGCAGCTCCGTCATCCACGGCGATCTGCGCCCCGACAACATGATCCTGGGCACAGACCGCGCGTGGATCTGCGACTGGACCATGCTCAACGTCGCGGCGCCGTTCTTCGACACCGTGGCCTTCCTGGTGCTGGCGCACGGCGACGGCCACTACGCCGAGGGCATGTTCTGGGAGCACCCCACCGCCGCCGACGTCGGTCAGGAACAGCTCGACGCGGTCCTGGCCGCGTGCGTCGGCTACTACCTGTGCAACGCCGACCGACCCCTGATGGAAAACGTGTCGCCCTACATCAGGCGGCACCAGCGCTGGAACGGCCTGGCCGCCCTCGACTGGCTGGCCTCGCGTCGCGGCTGGTAGGCTGGCTTGTCGCGCGTGGCCGACACGGACCCGCGCGCCCACTGATCCACCGAAACATTGACTCGCAACATCCCACCGTACGAAAGAGACCGAGGCTGCAGGCGTGGCGAACATCAAGTCCCAGATCAAGCGGAACAAGCAGAACGAGAAGGCTCGGCTGCGGAACAAGGCCGTGAAATCGTCGCTGAAGACCGAGATCCGGAAGTTCCACGACGCCGTCGAGTCCGGCAACTCCGACGCCGCGACCACCCAGCTGCGCGTCGCCAGCCGCGAGCTCGACAAGGCCGTCGGCAAGGGCGTCATCCACAAGAACCAGGCGGCCAACCGCAAGTCGGCCATCGCCAAAAAGCTCGCCGCCTAAAACCCCAAGCCACCCGCTCGGCGCCTCGCCCGAGGCGCCGAGCGTTTGTGCGCCCGCGACTCGCGCCACGCGCGCGGGCTGGGTCCCGCCCCGCCAACACGCAATGCGAAGGAAAACCCCACGCCCGCGCCCTCATCAAACGGCCGACGTGCATTGCCATGCGACGCATTCGTACTGGTTTCCGTGACACCAAACAGGACCGATGAGGGGAACGCCGCCCAGGCGTCCGAGCCGCAACGGCGCTCCGACGACGCGTCGTGCCGCACCGCTGGGGTGCCAACGGGATCACTGCTCCGCTCTCGTCTGGCGACTCCGGTTCCTCGGCGACACGACGAGGAATTGGAGCGATCGAGCAGGTCCATGATCCACAGTGGTTGGTGAGGTCGAGGTGGCCGGGCAGCGTCGCGGCCGGGCGACGTGCCGTGCCCATGGAGGTCGACGACACGAGCCCTTGTACGTCCGTTGGCGGGGTTTGTTGCCCGACAAGCGATCTCGATCGGCGCGTCGCCGTTGAGGTCAGCCGCGGGCGGCGGCGATGGTCATGATGGCTCGTTCGAGGGCGTAGCCGCGGTCCTCGGCGCCGCCCTTGACCGCGGCGTTGAGGTCGGCCGTGGCGCGCATCGCCGTGACCAGGCCGTCGGGGCTCCAGCCGCGGGCCTGCTGTTGGGCCTTGTCGACCTGCCAGGGGGCCATGCCGAGGCTGGAGGCGAGCTGGTAGCCGCTGCCGCGGGTGCCCGCGACCTTGGCGATGTTGCGGACCCCCGTCGCCAGGGCGTCGGCCAGGGGGACGGCGTCCATGCCCACCGACATCGCCCAGCGCAGGCCGCTGAGGGCCTCGCCCGTGTTGCCCGTGACCGCGGCATCGGCCACGGCGAAGCCCGTCACCTCGGCGCGGCCGCGATAGTACTTGTTGACCTCCTCGACCGTGACCTTCCCGCCGGTGTCGGCGACGAGTTGGGAGCAGGCGCTGGCCAGTTCGCGGAGGTCGTGGCCGACCGCGGTGATGATGGCCTCGGCGGCGGGATTGCCCGCGCGGGCGCCGAGGCGGCGGAGTTCCTCCTTGACGAAGGCGACACGTTCGTTGGCGCGCTTGATCTTGGACGCGGCGACGACCTCGGCGCCCGCCTTGCGCAGGCCGTCGGCCAGGGCCTTGCCCTTGGCGCCGCCCGCGTGGACCACCACCAGGCGAACGCCGGGGTCGGGGGAGGCGGCGTAGTCGAGGAGGGCCGCGGACAGGTCCTTCTTGGCGTCCTGGGCGGAGTTGACGACCACGACGCTGCCGCCGCCGAACAGGGTCGGGCTGATCAGGGTGAGCAGCTCTCCGGGGGTGAGGTCACCCGCCTCGGCGCGGTGGGTCTGGATGGAGGGGTCGGTGTCGCGGGCGTCGGCGACCACGTCGGCGACGGCGCGCTCGGCCAGGAGTTCCTCGTCGCCCAGCACCAGTCGGATCCCGTTCGCGGCTGCCATGCGGTCATCTTCGCACGCGCCGCCGACAGGCCGCTCAAGCGTGGCCGTGGGCCATCACCTCCAGGCCGTGGTCGGTGCCGATGACCGCGACGCTGCCCTGGCGGTCGGTGCGCAGGACCGTGGCGCCCTCGTGGCGAAGTTGGCGCAGGCTGGACGGGTGCGGGTGGCCGTAGTCGTTGTCGACGCCCACCGAGATCACCGCGACCGTGGGCGAGGCCGCCTCGTAGAAGGCGGGGTCGAAATAGGACGAACCGTGGTGGGGGACCTTGAACACGTCGACGTCAAGGGCCGCACCAGATCTCAGCAGGGCCTGCTGGGCGTCGCGTTCGACGTCCCCCGCCAGCAGCAGCGAGACGCCGCCGATCTCGGCGCGCATCACCACCGAGTTGTTGTTCGGGTCGGATCGGGTGCCGTGGAATCCGTCGCCCGCCGTCAGCACGTCGAGGCGCAGCCTCCCGACCTGGTAGGCGGCGCCCGGAGCGGCGACGGCGAGGTCGGCGCCGTGGGCGGCGGTCTTGACGCGGCGGTAGCCCTCGGGGGGATCGGTGTACGCGGGGATCAGGACCCGGTCGACGCGTCGGTCCTGGTAGACGCCCGCGACCCCGCCGACGTGGTCGGCGTGGAAGTGGCTCACCACGAGCATCGCCACGTGGTCGATGCCGAGGTCGCGCAGGCACTGGTTCACCGGCCGCGGACGGGGACCCGCGTCCACCACCACCGCGGTGTCGGGGTCGCCCGTGGGCAGCACGATGGCGTCCCCCTGCCCGACGTCGCAGGCGACCATCACCCAGCCCGTGGGCGGCCAGGGCCCCGCCCACCAGCGCACGGGTGCCACGCCCACGACGATGCCCAGCAGCACCACGGCCAGCAGCCGGCGGCCCGCCCGCGTGCGCAGCGCCACCAGGCACGCCGCGATCCCCAGGGCCAGCAGCAATCCCGCTGGCGCCCCGCTGGACCAGCCCACCGACCCCGACGGCACCCCCGCGCAGCGATGCGCCACGAAGATCAGCCACCGCCCGGGCCACGCGGCCAGCCAGCACAGCGCCTCGGCCCCCCACATCCACAGTGGCGCGACAGCGGTCGCCAGCACCACCAGCACCGTCGCGGGCGGCACCGCGATCGCCGCCAACAGGTTCGCGGGCACCGACACCAGCGAGATGGTGCCCGTCGCGGCCGCCAGCACCGGCGTCACCGCGAGCTCGGCGGCCACGGGCACCGCCAGGGCCTGCGCCAGCCACGGCGGCCAGCCCCGCCGCGTCCAGGCCCGCGCGAATCGGTTGGCGAAGAACACCAGGCCCGCGCACGCGGCCACCGACAGACAAAACCCCAGATCGGTGGCCAGGGCGGGATCCCACACGATCAGCACCGACACCGCCGCCGACAGCGCTGGCACCGCCACCGCCGTGCCCCGCCCCGGCAGCGCCACCAGCCCGATGCCGCCCATCACCGCCGCCCGCAACACACTGGGCGAGGGCCGCACCACGATGACCAGGCACCCGAGCGCGATCAACCCCAGCACCACCCGCGTACGCCGCCCCGCCCCGCACGCCGCGACCAACCCCACCACTCCGCCCACGACGATCGCCACGTTGGCGCCCGACACCGCCGTCAGATGGGTCAGCCCCGCGCCACGAAAGTCCTCGGCCACCGCCGGATCGAGCCGACTCACATCCCCCAGCGCCAGTCCGGGCAGCAAACCGCCCACGTCCCGATCGAGCCCCGCGCACGCATCCCGCAGCCCCTGCCGCAGGTCCCCCGCGGCGGTCTGCCACCTCGGCGGACCGCCGTGCGTGGCGGGCGGGCCTCGCGTCCACACGGTCGCCGCCACCAAATCCCCGCCGCTTCCTCCCGCCCGCTTCGTCTTGCCCCGTCCCGCCGCCTCGGCGCCGTCGTCGCGCGCCGCGTGCCCCGTGACGGTGAGGCTCTGGCCGGGCAACAGCGACAGCCACCGCTTGGCGTGCCGCCCGCCCGCCATGATCACCACCCGCACCGACAGGTTCACGGTGGCGCGGCCCGATCTGATGGTGTGCGCGGTGGCCGCCACGCGAACCGTGGTGGTGGCCGCGTCGCGCACCGCCACGGGGTCGTCGTCGACGGTCGCGGTCACCCTCGCGGTCTCGCTGTGCGCCAACAGTTCTCGCAGTGGCGCCGCGTC
>NZ_DASQPW010000004.1:0-6011 GCF_035643755.1 Stackebrandtia sp.
CGTCCTGTTCGCGGCGGCCCGGTCCAACCTGGCCGAACTGCTCGCGGCCATGGGCGTGCTGGGCTTCGGCGTCGGCAGCTTCTCGGCCGCCATGCCCGGCGTCATCCTGGCCGTCACCCCCAAGAGCGAGACGTCGAGCGCGATGAGCTTCAACTACATCGTCCGCAGCGTCGGGTACTCCCTGGGCAGCGCCATCGGCGGCCTGGTCCTGGCCGCCGGCACCGACACCGGCCGCCTGTTCCCGAACGACGGCGCCTACACCACCGCGGCGCTGGTCGGCGTCGCCGCGATGGCGATCACGACGATGATCAGCCTCGCCCTCGCCCGCCGACGCTCACCCGAGACCAAACCGATCGCGGCCCCAGCCGGTTGATCGAAGCCGTCCGACGTCGACGCCGTGTCCGTCGGCTCGCTGACCCACAGCGCGCCGATCATGGATCTGAGCTTGCTTATGAACATCAATTCCGAACACAGGAGGTAACCGTGGCCAAGGGCTACTGGGTCAGCGCCTACCGCACCATCACAGACCCTGAGAAGCTTGCTGCCTACAACAAGCTGGCCGGTCCGGCCGTCGAGGCCGCGGGCGGGCGGCGGCTCGCCCGCGGCGGCAGGGTCGTCGCATACGACGCCGGGATCGCGGAGCGCACCGTCCTGATCGAGTTCGACAGCTTCGATCAGGCGGTCGCCGCACGCGCGAGTGCGGCCTACCAGGAGGCGCTGGCCGCACTCGCTGACGGCGTCGAGCGCGACTTCCGCATCATCGAGGGCCTCGACTGACGACGGATGCCGCGTCAGGGCGGAACACGATGCCGACCGCGGCGATCACCCCGGCTCGTCAGCGCGCCGCACCGCATGGTCACTCCGCCTATCGCTTTTGTGGTCCTTACCCGCCCACCCCGGGCCGTGAACGACCGTCTCGGACCCGGCGCTGTTGATGCGATCGTGAAGGGATTCGCCAACGGCACCCGGCGATTCGACCTCGCCACCCACAATCGACGGACAATAAGCCCATCGTGAGCGACGGTTCGAATCCGCGACCGACTGACAGCGGGGAGATCGCGGCCTTGACGGAGGTGGCTGCCCCGAGCGTCTGGAGCGGTCCGAATACGGTCCGCCTGGTGTCACGCGTCGCCGGTGGCCACGACTCCGGCGCGTTCGATCATGAGGACGGTCGAACGTTCGGAGACCACGGGACGATGCATCCGTCCCTTGGGGACCGTGAAGCACTCTCTCGGGCCCAGATCGGCCGATGCCAGCCCCTCCACGTCGATGCGAACCCGACCGTCCAGGACGAGGAAGAACTCGTCCTCGTTATCGTGCTTATGCCACGGAAACTCGCCACCGGTGAACACGCCGATGCGCACCACGACCTCGTCCACCTGGGTCAAGGTCTGGTTGAACCACTGCTCGCCGGCGGATTCGATGATCTTGTTGACGTCAAGCTTTTCCAGCGGCCCGACCACCGGCTCGTAGTTGAAGATGTACTGCGAAGAGTCACTCACCATTACCATCCTTGCGACAACAGGCGTTTAGCTTCGTCGATCCGTTCTTCGTCACGCTTGTAGAACGTCCACTGCTTGATGCGACGCGACCGCAACAGCCCCACCCGAACCAGCAGCTTGAGGTGCTCGGCGGCAGACGGCTGACTGACACCCAGCTTGTCCGCGATGAACACACCACAAACCCCGTCGGCGACGCGGTCACCGTCCTTTTGAGGCGGGAAGTGCGCCACCGGATCCTTGAGCCAGCCGAGTATCGCCAACCGCTTGTCGCTGGCGAGTGCCTTGATTAGATCGACGTTCATGACTTAGGAAATATACTAATTCCCTAAGCGGTCCCACAACTACACCGTGACAACGGTCACCAGAGAGGAATCCCGATGGACCCCATATCCGATGTCGCATCCGAGCCGCGACGGCTATGGGTGCGCAGGTTGGTGTTCGGCACGGTGGTTCTTGCCGTGGGGAAGGGGTACGTGGATCACGGTCGATGAGCTTGTCGGCGCGGACGAGACGCTGGAACGGTTCCTGTCCGCACCGACGACCCGGATGTCTTCACCGAGTTCGAAGGCGAACGGGTTCGCATTCGCGCGGATGCTTCTGGGGTAGGGGCCCTCCATGGCCGCCAACCAGCTGACCAGCGATCCCTTTCTCGACGGGCGGGTGCGGCGGCACCGTCACCCGCACGCACGTCATACCCGACACCCCGTTCGGTGGCGATACCGCTCACTCGGGTCGGCGACGTCAGCGCTCATCGGCCAGACTGCCAACTCGACTTCTGGCGGTACGCCAAACCGTTTACACACCGATCAGGAACAACAACCCGGCGATCACGAGGCCGGCTTCGACCAGGAGGACGAAGAGGCGGTCGCTGATGCGATCCACGATGTGCTTGCCGACCCATGCCCCGGCGATCGTTGCCGGGGTCAGGGCCAGCCCAAACGTTAGGACCGCGCCGGTGATGAGGTCGCCGGCGCCGTAGGCGGCGAGCTTGGTCAGGTGCATGGCCAGCGCGCTGGCGGCTTCGGTGCCGATGTAGGCGGCTCGGGTCAGTCCGTAGGCGAGGAAGAACGGTGCGGTCAGCGGCCCGGTCGAACCCACAAGCGCCGACCCCAGTCCCGATACGGCCCCGATCGTGGTGAACGCGGTGTCGCGGGGCTTGCCCGGCGGTTTGCCGAACCTTCGCCACGCGACCATCCCGATCAAGAAAACCCCCAGCAGGCGCCGCAACGGCTCCAACGGCGCGTGGGCCAACAGCAGCCCCCCGGCTGCCGCCAGCGGGACCGCGCCCAGAGCGAACCAGCCGATCAGCCGCCAGTTGAGTTCGCGTCGGTTCAGCCACACGCGGGAGGCGTTGCTGGACAACTGGGTGAGGGTGAGCATCGGCACGGCCGCGCGCAACCCGAACAGGGCGGCGAACACCGGCAACAGCAGCACGCCACCACCGAACCCGGCCACCGCCGAGACCACAGCCAGCCCAAACGCCGCCGCCGCGGCGATCAGCAGCACAGGCGCCAGGTCGGTCCACACACCCGCCAGCATGCCAGCGGCCGCCGACAGCGTCCCAGAGACTTCAGGCGGCGCAGAATCAAGCTGGAGAATTCCTCAACTCATAGGACATTCTCCACAAAGGCATAGGCGTGCAATATGTCGTGAAAGTGAGACCGGTGGCCACAGTCCTCGACGAGCAGGTTGGCGTGGACCAGCTCGGTGAGCATGGATGCCACGTCTCGTCGCCGGTCGGCGGTCAAAGCGCTGGCGACCGGTACCGGCAGGCGGCGACCGGGATACAGTGCCCGAAGGCGGAACGGACGGGCGGTCTTCGATCATCTGGATCGACCTGGTTTGCGGTGACCGTGAGGCTGTGGCGGTGATGGCGGCGTTGAACTCGGTGTTTCAGGTCGTGGCGTTCGGGGTGCTGGGATGGTTCTATCTGGACGTTCTTCCGGGTCGGCTCGGCCTGCCGCGGTCCGATCTGGACATTTCGGTGTGGTCGATTGTGGTCAACGTGCTGATCTTCCTGGGAATCCCGCTGGCGGCGGGATTCTTGACCCGGAGGCGGGACGAGCGGTCCCCGGGCCTCGACTGGTATGAATCCACGTTCCTGCCCCGCATCGGGCCCGTGGCGCTGTACGGGCTGCTGTTCACCGTCGTGATCTTGTTCGCGTCGCAGGGCCGAGCCATCACCGCGAGGCCCGGTGACGTCGTGCGTATCGCGGTCCCGCTGGGCAGGATGATCGGGCTGGGCTACGAACGGTCGAGACGTTGGCGTTCACCGCTGCGGGCAAAACGTCGACCTGGCGATCGCGACGTTCGGCGTCACGTCCGGCCAGGCCCTGGCCGGGACGGTCGGACCACTCATCGAGCCCGTAACAACCCGGCACTCCGGAAGGGACGTGCACCTCATGACCGCCACACCATCCACCCACCCACTTAACGCGATCGTCGTGCTTCGCCACGCCGCGGTTCGCCCACCACTTCTCGCCCGAGACAGTGCGCGAATGCCTGGACGACTCCTATATCCGCTTGGCCGCAACGGCCTCAGTCCATTCACATCTCTACGTGCTCGCCGAACGCTTGCACGCGATCATCACGACGAGAGGAAGTCACGTGAGCGGTAAACCCGAAGTCCTGTTCGTATGCGTTCACAATGCCGGGCGATCGCAGATGGCGGCGGCGCTGTTGGACCACCACGCCGCGGGCACGGTCGTGGTGCGCTCGGCAGGATCGGCTCCGGCCGCATCGATCAACCCGGCCGTGGCCAAGGTGCTGGCCGAGGTCGGCCTCGACATCACCAAGGAGTTCCCCAAACCGTTGACCGACGAGGCCGTCCAGGCGTCCGATGTGGTCATCACGATGGGCTGCGGCGACGCTTGCCCGGTGTACCCGGGAAAGCGTTACTTGAACTGGGAACTGGACGACCCCGCCGGCCAACCGATCGAGACGGTGCGCGGTATCCGCGATGAGATCGACGCGCGGGTGCGCCAACTACTGGTCGAACTGGACGTGTCCTCCGCGTGACGAGGCTCGGAGGCTACGGCTGCTGACCGCTAGCGGTCGGTGTTGTTTCGTCTTCGGGTGGACAGCAGGCGAGCAGGCTCTCGCGCAGATTGTCGAGGCTTCTGAGGAAGCCCGCGGAGTCGGCGCGGTAGTGCACGGTCTTCCAGTCGCGGCGTGCGGCAAGGATTCCCGCGTCGCGCAGCATGGCCAGGTGGGTGGACGCCGCGGATTGCGCCAGACCCAGTCGTTTGGCTACCTCGCCGACGGTCAACTCGGTGCCGCCGTCGAAGGCGAACATGATCTGCTGCCGCGTCGGGCTGGCCAGCGCCTTCAAGAACGCCTGCGACTCGGGGTTCAACTTCGTCACTGCTCCAGCATGCCTCTCGTGTGTCCCACATCAAGTTGTCATTTCGCGATATGAGAATATGATAGCTCGGGTGAACACGAAAACTCTTCCCGTTGTCATCGTCGGGGCTGGGCAATCGGGCCTGGCCGCCGCCCAAGCCGTACGCGACACCGGCCTGGCACCCCTCGTCCTGGAAGCCAGCGCCCGAGCGGCCGGTTCTTGGCCGCACTATTACGACAGCCTGAAGGCCTTCTCTCCCAACCGGTTCAACAACCTCGCGGGAAAACCTTTCGGAGGCGATCCCGACGCCTACCCCGGCCGCGACGACGTCGCGTCCTATCTAGAGCGTTTCGCCGAGAGCCTCGGCGTGGAGATCCGCACCGGCACGCGGGTCACCGGGGTAAGCCTGAACTCGGGCCGCTACCTGATCCATGCCGCCGACGGCTCGTCGCTGGAGGCTTCCGGCCTGGTGGCGGCCTCGGGATCGTTCGCCAACCCCTACGTTCCTGACTTCGACGGCGCGCGGCGATACGGCGGACGACTGCTGCACGTCGCCGACTACCGCGAACCCGGCCCCTATCGCGGCAAGCGAGTGCTCGTGGTGGGTGCGGGCAACTCCGCCATCCAGGTCGCCGTCGAACTCGCACGCGTCGCCTCGGTCACCCTGGCCAGCCACTACATGCCGCGGCTGGTCCCGCACCTGATCGACGGCCGCGACGTCCACTATCTACTCACCGACCGCTTCGACGACCTGCCGCCGTCGTGGCTGGCCCATTTGGCTCCCGGGAAGATGGTCACGGACATCGGCGGCTACGCCAACGCCTTCGACAGTGGACTGTTGAACCAGCGCGCGATGTTCACCCGCCTCACCGACAGCGGCGTGGTGTGGGCGAACGGCGAGCGCGAGGACATCGACGCGATCATCCTGGCAACCGGATACCGACCCAGCCTCGGCTACCTGGCATCCCTTGGCGCCCTTGATGAACACGGCATGCCGCTCCACTCGCAGGGCGTGTCGCTGACCCACCCCGGCCTGATCTACCTCGGTCTGGAATACCAACGCGGCTTCGCCTCCAACACCCTGCGAGGCGTGGCAACCGACGCTGCCGTCCTCACCCCCGCCCTCGCCGCCTACGCCACCGGAGCCCACCTGCGGTTCGACCAAT
>NZ_DASQPW010000005.1:0-26803 GCF_035643755.1 Stackebrandtia sp.
GCGCTGGCCGTGGTGTTGGCGCCGAGCATATTTGCCTCGACCAATACTGAACCAGGCGATGGGGACCGGTCCTCACCGTCGGCCGGCGGCGAGGGTTGGGACGTGCCGAACTGGAACCGGCAGGAGCGGCGCCCCCTCCACGGCGAGTCGACCACCAAGGTTGCCGGCGCCCTCGCCGACACCTTCGACGCCAACGCCGCCGACGTCGCCGTCCACGGCCAGGGCGATCGGAACACCGTCGACTTCGGACGCTTCACCGAGACGTCCCGCGACGGCGGCCTGACCCGGAAACTGTTGTACAGCCAGGGATGGGTGGCCGACAAGCACGCGTCCGACGCGGACTATCCCAGCGACTACGAGGTCTCGATCTACGAACCCGGCCTGGTTGGCTCGCCGAAGGAACTGGTCGACTGCCACGCCAAGGGCAACGCGTGCTCCTGGAAGACCGGCGAGAGCTTCCCGATCCTCAAGGTCACGCACACCACCAACTCCGGCGGGCTCAGTGTGGCCAGCTACGCCGTGTACGTGCTGCGCGGCGACAAGACCGTCGCGAAGTTCGTGCTCACGCCGGCCATCGACAAGGCGCCGTCCAGCACCGACAAGACGATTAAGCCGGTGCTGGCCGCCGACGAGATGGTGGCGCTCACATTGGACCTTCCCGACAAGCTCAAGGTCTGATCGCCGCCGAGGTATCGCCGCAGCCGCCGCACCGCCCGCCGCCCGGCCCGATTGGCCCCCAGCGTGCTCGCCGAGGGTCCGTAGCCGACCAGGTGGACGCGCGGGTCGGCGGCGACCTGGGTGTCGTCCATGGCAATCCCGCCGCGCGGGCCCCGCAAACGCAAGGGCGCCAAGTGATCCAGCGAGGCGCGAAAACCGGTGGCCCACAGGATCACGTCGGCGACCACCCGGCGGCCGTCGTTCCACTCGACCCCGGAGGCGGTGACGCGGTCGAACATCGGCAGGCGATCCAGCACCCCCGACGCCATCCCGGCCGCCACCTCGGGCGTGATCCGGTACCCGGTCGCCGCCACCACGCTCTCGGGCACCAGGCCCCGCCGCACCCGCTCGGCCACCCGCGCCTCCACCTCGCGCCCCCACCGGGCGTCGAACGGCCGATCGGTGAACACCGGCGGCCGCCGCGTCACCCAGGTGGTATCGGCGGCAACCTCGGCGATCTCCAGCAGCAGCTGGATGCCCGAGGCGCCCCCGCCCACCACGACGACCCGCCGCCCCGCGAACTCGCCCGGCCCGCGATAGTCCACGGTGTGCAGTTGCCGCCCGGCGAACGTCTGCCGTCCCGGGTAGTAGGGGAGGAACGGCTTGTCCCAGGTGCCGGTGGCGTTGATCAGGCCCCGCGCGATCCACTCGCCGTCGCTGGTGTCGATCCGCAGCCGACCGTCGGCGGCGTTGTCGACGCCTCGGACGTCCACCGGCCGCCGCACCCGCAGATCGAAGCGCTCCTCGTAGGCGCGGAAGTACTCCGACACCGCGGGCGCCACGGGTGCGGGGTCGCGGCGTTCGGGCAGGTCCATGCCGGGCAGGTGGTAGATGCCGTGCACGGTTCGAAAGGTCAGGGTGGGCCAGCGAAACTGCCAGGCCCCGCCCGGGGCCGGCGCATGATCGAACACCACAAAGGACTCGTCCGCTCGATACCCCGCCTTGCGCAGGAAGTGCGCCGCCGACAGCCCGGCCTGTCCCGCGCCGATCACGGCCACATCCACCTCGCGACTCACGCCCCCAACAACCCTGGCGGCCCCGGTTCGATTCCGCCTCGCGGGTGTGTCATGCGTCAACCGGGCCGCGGGTGACGGCGACAATGGTGGGCCAGCACCTACGACAGGAGGGCACCCACCATGGCCGCCGATCTCCCCACCGACGGCGTCCCCAGCGACGCCGCGTCCGCCTCGGGCGGATTCTCGATCCTGAAACTCATCGGGGCCCTGGCCGTGGCGGGGATCATCGTCTGGTTCATCCTGGCCAACACCCAAAACGCCCGCGTCACCCTGTGGCTCGGCCAGGTGAACATGCCGCTGTGGATCGCGCTGCTGATGATATTCCTGGTGGGATGGGGTTTCGGGATCCTGTTTCGGTGGGTCCGCAAGCGGCGTAAGTCCTGATCGGGCTCGAGCACGACGACCCGAAAGTCGCCAGCGGTGAACTCGCAACTCGTGAAGGACAACACTCCTTGATCGTCACCGTCGCTACGAACCAATGTCCCCGCCTTGAAGTCGCAGCGGTAAAACTCCACGCGCCCCGTATCGAACCGTGCGTCGCAGAACGACATGGCACCTCCGCTGAACTCCGCCTCGCGAAACGCCACCACTCCGCTGACAAATCTGGCTCGGTCGAAGCTCAGGGCGCCGCCAGTGATCTTGGCTATCGAGAAGTTCGCGCCCTCGAACACCGCCCCCTTGAAGTCGAAGTAATGTCCGTGCCACGATTTGCCGTCCACGACCTCTGCGCGCAGCCGTTCGGCGATCGTGTCCAATAGGGCGTGACGCACCAACCGTTCCTCGTGAGCCGTGCGCAGCCCCGCCCGCCGCTCGGCGACCACGTCCTCGGGCAGCTCGTCGGGCGGGTTGTAGGGCATCCGAAAATAGGCGCACAGGACGTTGATGCAGGTCTGGCGTCCCTTGTGCCAGTCGTCCGCCAGCCCGGCCATCGCGTACACACCCGCCAGCCGGTTCGCGGCCTCGGCGCTGGCCAGCTGGGTCGCCGCCGCGCCGAACCGCTCGTTGAACACGCGGGTGTCTTCTCGCCGTTCGGCGGCCTCGCTGTCGGACTGCCTGCGATAGGTGACGGTCAAGAACACCACGCCGCCGAGTCCACCCACAATGGTCAGAACGATCCTGGCGACATCGATCCGCTCGGAATCGGAGTACGGCCCCGACAGGTCGGGTGCCCCGAACCACCACCACGCCAACGCCGCCACCGCGCACGCGCTCGCCAACATCACGCCGACATGCGCCAGCAACGGCAGCTTTCTGAGACCACGCACGGTATCCAGGATTACCGTCCTCAGTGGTGCCACACAATCGTCCGTACGGCCAAACGGACGCGGCGGCCCGAGGACCCATCCCCGAACCGCCGCGTCGGTCGTTCTAGGACAGTCGGTCGACGATCTTCCTCATCTGCTTGATCTCGGCCTGTTGCGCCTTGATGATGTCGCCCGCCATGCCGATGGCCTCCTTGTACTTGCCGTCGGACTTCTCATCCCTCGACATGTCGACGGCGCCCTCGTGGTGACCGATCATGTCCTGGCTGAAGAGCTTGTCGAACGCGGTTCCCTTGGCGTCCTTCAGTTTCTTCATGTCCTTGTCGGACACGATGCCTGGCATGTCATGGCCCATCGTGGGCTTGGTGGACTCGTTCCACTTCTCCAGCCACCCCGTCATGGTGTCGATCTCGGGTTGCTGGGCGCCGGAGATCTTCTCGGCCAGGTCGGCGACCTCGGGGTCCTTGGCACGGTCGGCGGCGAGCTTGGCCATCTCCACGGCCTGTTCGTGGTGGGGGATCATCATCTGCGCGAACATCACGTCCGCGGAGTTGTGGTCCTTGGCGTTGGACTTGTCGTCCATGCCGTCCATGTCGTGACCCCCGCCGCCGCACGCGGCGAGGACGGCGGCCGCCGCGGTGACCAGGGCGATAGTGGACAGGATCTTGGTGGTGCGCTTCATGTCATTCTCCTGAAAGTGTTGACGTATAAGGGCATGCCGAACGGGCGGCTCCTATATACGCAGCACCGCCACGGCCGCGATGGCCACACAGGAGGGAATCAGGCGGGGCGGACCCCGGGTGCTGTCGTGGCGGGCGGTCGACCGCGGGCGCGAGGCCGGCGCGTCGCGCCCGATCCACCGACGGGCCACCGCGGCGCCGATCAGCAGGAACGCCGAGGTCAACACGGCCAGACACATCTCGTCGGCGATGTCGCCGCGCGGGGCGACGACGGCGAGGCCGTCATCGGGGGTGGCGGCCGCCGTGACGTGGGTGTCGGGCATGCCCGCCATGGCGTCGTGGGCCTGGTGCGGGTGGCCGAGCGTGTGCATCCCCGCGATTCCGAAGGCCAGCAACGCCAGCAGCACGAAGCGCCACAGTGGGCTCAGGCGCGCGCTCATGGTGGGCCTTCCGACGGGTACCGCCCGAGACTATACCCCCCGTCCGTATAACGACCCGAGTCGCCGGCGGACGTCCGCGGTGAGTTTCTCCAGCAGCTCCGCCAGCGCCGCCCGCTCGGTCGCCGTCAGCCCCGTCACGAGGCGGGCCTCCCGCCCGAGCACCTCGTCCACGGAACGCTCGATCAGCGCGTGTCCCTCGTCGGTCAACGACACCGCGACGCTCTTGCGCCCGCCGTCGCCGGGCGCGCGCCGCACCAGCCCCGACCGCTCGGCCCGCGCCACCCGTTGCGAGATCGCCCCCGCCGTCACCAGGGTCCGCTCCGTCAGCTCGCGGGTGGTCAGCCGATACGGCGGGCCCGAGCGCCGAATCACCGACAACAGGTCGAGCGTGGCCGCGTCGATTCCCGCGGCGCGCAACACCCGCGCCCGATCGTCGGCGAAGTACTTGCCCAGCCGCCAGATCGGCGTGACGATCTCGATGGAGTCGGTCGGCGTGCCGGGCCGCTCGCGCTGCCAGGCCGCCGCGATCTCCGCGGGGCTGGTCGGTGGATTCGCCACTCGTCCGCCTCCTTGGTATGTTTAGACCTAAACATACCCGATCGGGAGGACCCATGAGCCCCACCGTGCTCATCACCGGAGGAACCAGCGGCATCGGCGCCGCGACCGCGCGGCACTTCGCCGCGGCGGGCGCCGCCGTCACCATCACGGGCCGCCACGCCGACACCGTCGACCCCGCCGCCAAACGCCTCGGCGTGGAGGGCATCGCGTGCGACGGCACCCGCCCCGAGCAGGTCGCCGCCATGGCGGAGCGCCTGGACGCCCCCGTCGACGTCCTGGTCAACGCCGCGGGCGGCCTACCGCCCGACGTCCCCGAGGGCATCCCGCCGCTGGAAGCCGTGGCCCAGGAGTGGCTGTCGGCCATGTCCCTCAACGTGCTCACCGCGACCCTGACCACCGCCGCCGTCAAGGACAAGCTCGCCGCCGGCGGCGCGGTCATCAGCATCGGCTCCATCGGCGCCGAACGCGGGGGCGGATCCTACGGCGCCTCCAAGGCCGCCCTCGCCGCCTGGAACGCCTTCCTCGCCGCCGAACTCGGCCCCCGCGACATCACATGCAACCTCATCTCCTCGGGCTACGTCGCCGACACCAACTTCTTCGGCGACGCCATGACCCCCGAACGCCACGAGCGCCTCATCAACCAGACGCTCGTCAAGCGCCCGGGCACCCCCGACGACATCGCCCAGGTGATCGGCTTCCTGGCCTCCCCGGGCGCCCGCCACATCACGGGCCAGACCCTCCACGTCAACGGCGGCGCCTTCACGACGCGGTGACGGCGACCCCGTCGGCTCGACGTGACCTCGGAAAACTCCTGAGCCGACGGGGGGTTGACCCGGCGTCCCGGCGGCGGCGGGGACCCCCAACGGGCGCCGTGCGATGAACGCCAGGGGGACGCCCTCCCGCCCCGCGGTGGCAGAATCGTTCGGTGCTTCCCGAACTGGCCTCCACCCCCGTCGGCGACCCCGTCACGGTCACCCCGCTGGCCCACAACGCGGGAAACCAGGCCACGGGCGGCATCTGGCGCGTCGACGGCACCGACGGCACCGCGATCCTGAAGCACGCCACCCCCAGCGGCGAGGGCCCGTCCCACTGGGCCGCAAGCGACGACCCCGAGCACTGGAACTTCTGGCGCCGCGAAATCCTGGCCTACGAAACCGGCTTCGTCACCCGATACTGCGCCGACACGGGCCTGTCGGCCCCCGCACTGCTCGAGACAACCTCCCTTGAGGACGGATCGCGTCTCCTGTGGCTGGAGTACATCGACGGCGCTCCTGGGGCTCGGTGGACCGTCGGGCGACTCGCCGCCTTCGCCCGCCAACTCGGCCGAGCCCAGGCCCGCTGGGCCGACCGCGACCGCCCCCACCCGTGGCTGTCGCGCCGCTGGCTGCGCGGCTACGTCACCAAGGAACCCGTCCCCGAGCCCGTGCCCTGGCACCACCCCGCCGTGGCCCGGCTCTGGGACCGTCCGCTGCGCGAGGGCGTCGAGGCCCTGTGGCGCAACCGAAACCGGCTCATCACCCTCGCCGAGTCCCTGCCCCGCACGGTGTGCCACCTCGACGTGTGGCCCATGAACCTCATCGCGCGCGGCGACACCTCGATGCTCCTGGACTGGTCCTTCGTCGGCGACGGCGCGATCGGCGAGGACATCGGCAACCTCATCCCCGACACCGTCGCCGACGGCCTCTTCGACACCGACCTGTTGCCCGACATCGTCGACGCCACCATTAAGTCCTATATCGACGGACTCAGCGACGGAGGCTGGACGGGCTCTCCTTCCACCGTCCACCGCGCCGTCGCCATCACCGCCGCCACCAAATACCCCTGGCTGGCGCCCCTCATGATCCGCCGCCTCGCCGAGGGCGTCGCCGTCGGCTCCGCCAACTACGACGCCGACTCCGACACCCAACAGGTCTTCGCCCGCCGCGCCGTCATGCTCAACCTCCTGTGCGACTGGGCACGCCGGGCCCTCGACGCTCCCTGACCCCTCGCCGCGGGGGATAGGGTCTGCAACACCACACGGAAGGAGCCGCCAGTGATCACCGTCGCCGATGCCCACGCCGCCCGCACCCGCATCGCACCCCACATCCGCACCACCCCCGTCTTCGCCGACAACTCCACCTGGTTCAAGTGCGAGTTCGTCCAGCACACCGGCTCCTTCAAGGCCCGTGGCGCCTTCAACCGCCTCCTCGCCGCCACCGAGACCGCCCCCCTCGCCTCGGGCGTGGTCACCGCCTCGGGCGGCAACGCGGGGCTCGCGATCGCCCACGCCGCCAAGACCCTCGGCGTCCCCGCCGCCGTCTACGTCCCCGAGACCGCCCCGCCCGTCAAGGTCGCCAAGCTTCACGCCCTCGGCGCCGAGGTCCACCAGATTGGCACCGAATACGCCGTCGCCTACGACGCCGCCACCAAGTCCGCCGCCGAGACCGGCGCCCTGTTCTGCCACGCCTACGACCAACCCGAAATCTGCGCGGGCCAGGCCACCCTGGGTCTGGAACTCCGCGACCAGCTCCCCACCGCCGACACGGTCCTGGTCTCGGTGGGCGGCGGCGGCCTCATGGCGGGCCTCGCCGTCGGCCTCGACCACACCGCCCGCGTCGTCGCGGTCGAACCCGCCGCCTGCCCCACCCTCCACACCGCACTGTCCGCGGGCGCCCCCACCAACGTCGCGGTCGCCGGCGTCGCCGCCGACTCCCTGGGCGCCCCCCGCATCGGCGACATCGCCTTCGACGTCGCCACCACCCACGACGTCGCGAGCCTCCTGGTCGACGACGACGCCATCGCCGCCGCCCGCAAAACACTGTGGACCGACTACCGCGTCGCCGTCGAACACGGCGCCGCCTGCGCCTACGCCGCCCTCACCTCGGGCGCCTACCGCCCCGCGCCCGGCGAGCGGGTCGTCGTCATCCTCTGCGGCGCCAACACCGACCCCTCCGATCTCGCCACCTGACCCGGCACGATTGACGCCCCACCCCTCACCGTCCTACGGTTACCCCATGGACCGCCAGGCGGCAATGCACCGCATATCCCGCGCCATCTTCGGCGGCCCGATCGGCCGACTCACGGCCCGCGCCATGGAAAAGGGCAACGCCGCCACCGAACGCGAGGCCGTCACCACCCTCGCCCCCAACGAATCCGACGCCGTCCTCGTCATCGGCTTCGGCCCGGGCCTGGGCATCCACCACCTCGCCCCCCGCCTCCCCGCGGGCTGGATCGGCGGCATCGACCCCTCGGCCGTCATGCACAAACGCGCCACCACCCTCAACGCCGCCGCCATCGACAACGGCCGCGTCACCCTCAAACGCGCCACCACCACCGCCATCCCCTGGCCCGACGACACCTTCACGGCCGCGATCAGCGTCAACACCCTCCAACTCTGGTACCCCCTCCCCGACAGCGCCCGCGAGGTGGCCCGCGTCCTGCGCCCGGGCTCGCGCCTGGTGACCCTCACCCACGACTGGGCCCTGGCCCGGTCGGGCGGCGGCTCGGCGGATGCATGGCTGGACTCCGCACGCGACGAGCTGCGGAACAACGGCTTCGGCGACATCGAACACTGGCGCGGCGAGTCCGAGAACCACGGCGTGATCGCGCTGTGCGCCACAGTGGCATAACCCCGCCCACGCCTGGCGCCCCGTCACAGATCCACGCCACCTCGAAACGTGTGCGTCCGATGCCATCGGTAAAAAACGGGTCGTTGACCTTCATGCCAGTTGGCGACCGTTCGATTCGCCAGCCTTTCCTTGACGTAATCCTCCACTGAGGTCCACGAGGCGACTTGGGGGCTGATGGATATCGAGCCGTCGTCCGCGACCGTGATGAGTCCGCGCTCGTAGAGCTCGTCACAGCCTAGGCGGCACGCGGCCATGACCACTTCCATCGAACGACGCTCGTTGTCCGTGCAATGTTGGCGTTTCTTGATATGAGCCGCGACCAGCAATTCGGTGGGTAGATCGCGTCCACATAGCTCACACCTCGCGGTCGTGTCGGGGAACAGCTTCTTGCGCAAGGCGTCTTGTTCGCCGCGAGCCTTCCGAACGGCCTCTCGTACCAGTTCGCCGTCATAGGTGTCGGATTTCTCCAGCGCGTCCATGTCGGCGGAGTCCGTCGATGCGGTGTTCCAGGAGAGCAGCTCAAGCAGTCCGTCGGCTTCGGCGGGCTTGAGCCGTCCGAAACTGCGAACGTGACGATCCTCGTTCTTCCAACCGACGGTCTTGCGCACCTCGGACATCGGTATCCTGCGAGACTGGACTTCGGTGAGTGCGTACATGTAGCGCCAAGACTTTCCCGTTGTCCTGTCGATGCCCCACAGTCGATTCGCCAGGTCGTCGTTGATCCACGTGAGTGCGACCGTCCCCCCGAAGTAGAGCTTGCTGTCGCCAGTGAAGAACACGACATCGCCGGGACGAAGGGCATGGAATTCGGCCACCGGGCTCTTTTGTCGCGGTCGATCCTCGTTCTTCCCTGGCTTGACTCCCCACATGGGTGCTTCTCCGCTGGGGAAGAGCAGTTCGAGCGCTCGAAGTACTTGAGGGTCGAGCACATCGGCGTGATCGCTCAGCCGAACGGGCCTGGAGATGGTTCGACGGTAGTTCCGTTTGACCTGCGTGGCCTGTGGCGACGCTGGCTGCATGAACACACTCACCCTGACTCCTTGCGTTCGGAACCGTCGCAGGATGCGGATCACCGTGCTGGAGTGTCTCCGTGTCGCTCGCCGCTCCTGATACGTCAATATATCTGGATGCGGCAATGCCTTCGGGGGTCTGTGGGCGACCACATGCGAAGCGGCGGTGGGGAATCGGGTGGCATTGCAGTGCATCTTGGCATCGGTGGTGTCAAACAGATCGATTCCCATAGCATCCGTCATGCGCACCAGGTGGATGAACACGTCAGCCATCTCCGCGGCGACGCTCGATTTCGCGTCGGGGCCGAGGCTTTCAGCTTCCGTCGGCGTCAACCACTGCGACTCGGCGACGAGCTCGCCCACCAGGGCCATGGCGAGGTTCTTCGGGGCTACCAGTCACGGTCGCGGGCGAACCGTCGCAAATGGGTGGTCAGGGCGTCCAGTGAGTCCGTCATGGGTGTGGCGATGGGACCTCAGCGCGGTGTCGCTCCGCGCGCCGCCTCGATGAGGGCGTCCAGCACCGCGGCGATCCTCGCCTGCGCCGTGTCGGGGTCGGGCATGCCCGCGTCCAGCCAGGCGACGATGGCCTCGCCCGTGAACATGGGGGCGAGCTGGGCGGCCCAGCGGACCCAGGCGGGGTCTTCGATGTAGCGGGTGAGTTGGTGGTGGGCGATCGAGATGGCCTGGGCGTTGAAGCGGTCGGCGCGGTCGCGGAATTCGGGTTCGCGGGCGGCGTAACGGAAGAGGAGCTTGAAGCCGTCGGGGTCGGCCGTGGCGGCGGCGAGGAGGGCGGGGAGGGTGGCGGGGCCGTAGTCGGTGGTGTCGATGTGGGCGGAGATGCGGTCGCCGGCGCGGTCGAGGACCGAGTGGTATAGGTCCTTTTTGGAGTCAAAGTGGCGGTAGAGGATGACGCGGCTGATGCCCGCCTCGGCGGCGACGTCGTCGAGGCCGATGGCCGCGTAGCCGCCGCGGGCGAAGGCGCGGGTGGCGGCGGCGAGGATTTGTTCGCGGCGTTCGGGGCGGGGGAGGCGGGAGGCCGGCGTGGGGGAGGCGGTGGGCATCGGGCGCCTCCTTTCGCGGAAAGATCTTGGTGCGGGAGTATAGCGGTGGGCGATGTTTACGTTAGAGTGTACTTAGTGACGTCAACATGTAGGAGCAGTGATGACCACTCCCACCCTTCCGTTCGAACGCACCCGGGTCTTGCA
Source organism: Stackebrandtia sp. (assembly GCF_035643755.1). NCBI lineage: Bacteria > Bacillati > Actinomycetota > Actinomycetes > Glycomycetales > Glycomycetaceae > Stackebrandtia > Stackebrandtia sp. The sequence goes on from NZ_DASQPW010000005.1 coordinate 10,497, forward strand.
GCCGCCGCCGCAGGCCATGGACCTGCAAAGGCAGGGGCCGATACACAGGGTCACCACCCGCGTGGGCGACCCGGCGTGGCTGGTGACGCGGTACCAGGAGGTGCGCGAGCTGCTGGGCGACGACCGGCTGGGGCGCTCGCATCCCGACCCCGACAACGCCTCGCGCGTCAACGACTCGGCGCTGTTCGGCAACGGACCCCGGGGCGACTTCGAGGCCGAGCCCGAGGAGGCGGTGCTGCTGCGACGGCGCCTCCAGCCGCTGTTCTCGGCGAAACACATGCGCCGCATGCAATCGCGGGTCGAAGGGCTGGTGTCGGGGCTGATGGACGACCTGGCGGCGCGGAAGCCGCCGGTCGACCTGCACCAGGCGCTGGCGCTGCCATTGCCGGTGCTGGTGATCTGCGAGCTGCTCGGCGTGCCCTATGAGGATAGAGACGATTTCCATGCCTGGAGCCAGGAGGCTGGGATCGTCAACAACTCGCAGCGGTCGGCCGAGGGGCTGCAAAAGCTCACCCAGTACATCTACCAGCTCGTGATGCAGAAGCGGGCCAACCCGGGCGAGGATGTGCTCAGCGCGCTGGCGAACTCGCCCGACGAGAAGCTCGACGACGGCGAGGTGACGCGGCTGGGCGCGGGGCTGCTGTTCGCCGGGCACGAGACCACGGTGACCAGGATCGGATTCGGCACTGTGCTGCTGCTGTCCAACCGGGACCAATGGCAGGCCATGTTGGACGATCCCGAACTGCTCAACACCGCCGTGGAGGAGATCGTGCGGGCGCCCGCCAGCGGCAGCGGCGGGCTGTTCCGTTACGCGCGAGAGGACCTGGAGGTGTCGGGCGCGTCGATCAAGAAGGGCGACCTGGTCATCCTGGACATCTCGACGGCCAACCACGACCCGCGCGCCTTCGACGACCCCGACGGGTTTGACGTGGCGCGCACCGGCAACACCCACGTCGGATTCGGGCACGGCATGCATTACTGCATCGGCGCGCCGCTGGCCCGCATCGAGCTGCGATCGGTGTTCTCCCAACTGATCCCGCGGTTCCCGAGCATGCGGCTGGCCGTCGGAGTCGAGGAGCTGGAGTGGCACGACGACCAGCTCACCGGGGGCATCAAGGCGCTCCCCGTCACCTGGGACACCTGACGGCGCGGTGCGGCGGCGCGAATCGTCCAAACGGGGCTCCTCGCGCCGCCGCACCTCATAACCTGACCGGGTGCTGACAGACGATGACTCCGCGTGGCTGGGCGTCGTGTTGGTGTACACCGCGGCCGTCATCGCCCCGCTGATCACCGACCGGCTCCGACTGCCGACCCCGGTGGTGGAGATCGTGCTGGGGATCGTCCTGGGACCGTCGCTGTTGGGCGTGGTCGCCGGCACCGACCTCACCGAGCTGTTCTCGCAGCTCGGCCTCACCATGCTGTTCTTCCTCGCCGGGTACGAGCTCGACCTGAGCCGGATCAAAGGAAGGCCGCTCAACCTCGCCGCGCTGGGCTGGGTCGTCTCGCTGGCGGTCGGCATCGGACTGTCCATGCTGGTTCTGTTCGACGTGCGCGCCGGGGTGCTGGTGGGGGTAGCGGTGTCCACCACGGCGCTGGGGACGATCCTGCCGATGGTGCGCGACGCCGGGCTGCTGGAGCATCGGCTCGGTTGGCACATCATGGCGATCGGCGCGGTGGGGGAGTTCGCGCCCATCGTGGTCATCGCGGTGTTCTTCAGCGGCGACGGCCACGACTCCATCGACCCGGCGCTGTTGGGGGCGGGCGTCCTCGCGGTGGGGGTGGCGGTGCTGGCGATGCGTCCCCGGTCCGGCAAGGTGTCGCGGATGCTGTCGCAGACGCTGGGCACCAGCGTCCAGTTCGCGGTGCGGCTGGCGTTTCTGGCGATCGTGTTCCTGGTGTGGGTCGCCTACGAGGTGGGCGTGGACATCATCCTGGGCGCCTTCGCCGCGGGCATCGTCATTCGCGGGCTGATCTCGACCATCAGCCAGGAGGAGGGTGAGGTCGTGGCGTCCAAACTGGATGCCGTGGGGTACGGGGTGCTGATCCCGTTCTTCTTCGTCATGACCGGCGTGGACTTCCAGGTGAAGGCGCTCGTCGGCAGCACCTCCGCGCTGGTGCTGCTTCCGGTCTTCCTGGCGCTGTTCCTGGTGGCGCGCGCCGTGGTCACCTGGTTCACCCACCGGACGGCGGTGCCCGACAGGGGCGAGCGTCGCGTGTTGTCGCTGTTCGCCGCCACCCAGCTGCCGCTGGTGGTGGTGCTGGCGAACATCGGCCAGACCGCCAAGGTGATCAGCGCGGGCACCGCCACGGCCATGATCGGTGCGGGAATGCTGTCGGTGCTTCTGTTCCCGCTCATGGCACTGTGGAGGAAAACTCCGTCGACGGTGCCCGCCGCCGAGGTGCGTTAACCTTCGCGATGCACCCGAACGTAGTCGAGGTCCATGGACGCCTTGTCCACGGTGGGCGGAATGTCGGCGAAGACGAACATGTCGACCAGCAGCGCGCCGTCGCCGGAGTAGGCGCCGCCGTCGCACAGCTTCTTGCCGTCCAGGTACCACACCGTCTTGTCGGGGCCGATCTGTTCGCCGATGGTGTGCCAGTCGCCGGTCAGGTCGGCGTCGGCGGCGTATTCGCACCCGGACTTGTCTGTCTGGTTGGTGAGGTAGAGCTTGCGCGGGTTGTCGCTGTAGTACTCGTAGGTGTCCTGTTCATTTGAACCATCACCATTCCACGTCCATGTGGACGGCCAGAACCCCTTCTCCTCGGGGAGCTTGAGGCGGGTCTCGATGTAGTCGCCGGGCTTGACCGCGAACGCGGAGTCGGGTCCGTGGTCGCAGGCGTGGCCGGTGGTGATCAGGCCGCTGGACCAGTCGTAACCGCTGTGGGGACTGTTCTTTCGCGCCGTGATCGTCAGGTGCCCGTCCGCTTCGGACAGTGAATCCCAGGTGTGCCACTCGAGTTGCTTGTTGCCCTGGTTGCCAAGGCATTGATCGCTTTCGGCGTCCGAGTAGATCGACCACTTCGACTTGTCGACCTGATCGCCGTTGAACTCGTCGGCGAAGGCGGTGGGCCACTGTTCGCCCGGCGCCCCCGATGCCTTGGCGTCGTCCGCCATCGCCTGATAGGTGATCGCGGAACTCACCCCGATCGCCAGCAGCGACAGACCCACAATGACAGCTTTTCGGCGCAATGTCCGTATCCTCTCTTTGACTGGTACGCCGGTAATCCTTGCGGTTGAATGCCACCAGGTCAAGCGGGGCATGGGCGGCTTATGGACGCTCGCCGCGGCCGGACGTCGCACCCGGGGTGCACAATGGGCCGCGCGTCTCGCGCCACGGATTCTTCATGGAGGAAACATGCCCGTAAAACCCCATATCGTGGAGCGCCCACAGCAGCCCTACGCGGCGATCCCGGTGTCGGTGACGATGAGCGACTTCGGTGAGCTGGCGCCGCCGCTCATCGGCGAGGTCGCCGAATGGCTCGCGTCGCGGGGCGCGGCGCCGGCGGGCGCGCCCTTCTTCAGGTACAGGGTCATCGACATGGCGCGCGCGTTGGAGCTGGAGGTGGGATTTCCGACGGCCACGGTGGTGGCCGGGGCCGGACGCGTCCACAGCGCGACGCTGCCGGGCGGACGGTACGCCACCCTGGTTCACCAGGGACACCCGAGCGAACTGGTCGACGTCACCGCGGAGCTCTTGGCGTGGGCGGACGACGAGGGGCTGCGCTGGGACGTGCGGGATTCGAGCCGGGGCGAACAGTGGGGCTGCCGGATGGAGAGCTCGCTGACGGATCCGCGCGTGGAGCCGGACATGTCGAAGTGGGAAACCCAGCTGAGCTTCCGGCTCGCCGACGGCTGACCCCTCGCCTCAGCCCAGCACCGCGCTGGACACCGCGGCGGTGTCCACCGTCGACTGTGTGACGGCGCGACCGGCCACCATCACCAGGTCGAGGCGGCGCAGGGAAGCCAAGTCGTTCAACGGGTTGCCGTCCACCGCGATCAGATCGGCGCGGTGCCCCGCGGTGATGCTGCCGGTGACGCCGCCGAGTCCACAGGCGGCGGCGGCCGTCACCGTCGCCGCCTCCAGGACCTCGCGGCGGCTCAAACCCGCGTGCTCCAACACCTCCAGCGAGGTCACGAACAGGTCCGCGGAGTTGTCCACACCCTTGAGCTTGAAACCGCAGTCGGTGCCCGCGATCAGCCGCACCCCCGCCTCGTGCATGCGGGTGACGCGCTCCAGGAGCGTGTCCATGCGCTGCGCGCCCATGAACTCCCGCAGCTTCCAGAACAGGCCCGACACCGTGGGGCTGACGAAGGTTCCCGCGTCGGCGATGCGGGCGGCCAGCTCGGGATCGTAGGCGGGGCCGGTCTCGGTGAGGAACGAGCAGTGCTCGAGGGTGTCGACCCCGGCGTCGAGGCAGCGGCGGATCGCCTCGGGGGAGTGGGCGTGGGCGGCGACGGTCTTGCCGCAGGCGTGCGCCTCGGACACGACGATGCGCATGTCATCGGCGCTGAACTGGGGCAGCCACATCGCCGCGGCGGTCGGCGTCAACTGGCCGCCCGAGGCCATGATCTTGAGGCAGTCGGCCCCGGCGCGAAGGTTCTCGCGGGTCACCTCGCGGATGCGGTCGGGGGAATCGGCGGCGCCGCCGAGATACCAGCAGTGGCCGTTGCCCGGCGTGATCGGGCGGGTGGCGACGAGCAGGTTGGGGCCGACGGTCAACCCCTCGGCGATGGCGTCGCGCAGCGCGATGTCCACAAAGTCGCGCCCGCCGAGGTCGCGGGCCGTGGTGACGCCCGCCGACACCAGCTTGCGGGCGTTTTCGGCCATGCGCAGCGCCAGCCGGGCGGGCGGTTCGGCGCGGTGGCCGGTGATCGGGTCCCTGTCGCGGGTGAATCCGGTGTGGACGTGGCAGTCGATGAGCCCGGCCATCAGGGTGTGGTGGGGCAGGTCGACGATCGCGACGTCGTCGCCGACCTCGACGCCGCCCCGCGGACCGACCGCGGCGATCGTGTCGCCGTCGACCAGGACCTCGCCGCCGCCGATCGGGTCGGCGGTCGGCGAGGTCAGGACGGTGGCGGCGCGCAGTAGTTTCATGTTCCGGAGCATACGGTCCGGGGACCGCGCTCAGGACCTGCCGTCGTAGCGGTCCCAGAAATCGCAGTGGTGCAGCCGGCGGGCGTCGACCGGCGCGATGCCGTGCTCGCCGGTGGCCAGCGACTGGACGCGAGGCGAACCGGACGTGGCGTCCACAGTCGACCAATGCGGGTCGGTGCTGCCGTTGGGGTCGCCGGTGTGCGCGAAGCGCGTCCAGTAGCCGATCATCGCGTCGCCCAGCGCGCGCTGCTTGGCGTTGAGCTTGACCGGGTGTCCTTGCCAGTCAACGGTTCCGGTATCGAGCAGGTACAGCAGCTCGCTGCCGTGGGAGCCGCCGGTCGGCATGGTCGATCCCGGCGGGTACGGCCCGATCGGCGGCGAGGTCTGGTCGGCGAACTCGTAGGCGTAGGTGTCGGAGCGCGCGGCCAACCGTCGGCCGTCGGCGATCTGCGGGCACGCCATGCTGCGGTCGGTGTCGAGCCGCGCCCAGGTGAGTTCCGGCGCCACGCCGGGTTTCAGTGGGTACTTCGCGCGGACGGTGTCGGCGTTGTCGCCGAAAGCGGCGTCGGTGAGCTTGGCGAACTCCTTGTCGTCGACGGGGTGATCGGGGTATTCGCCCCACGCGGTGAGATACCGCGACTCGTCGGAGGTGTTGCCCACCATGGTGGGCATGCGGCGGCCGTCGTGGCCCAGCGCCTTCTTCGGGTCGACCGGCAGCGTCGGGGTGCCGTAGGCCGGGGACGCGAACGCGGCGAACTGCCCCATGAGGTCGGCGGGCTTCTTGTCCCGCAGGCACTTCAGGGCCGCCGGGCCCGCGCACTTCAGGTCCTTGGCGGCGGCGCTGCCTCGCTTTTGGACCTTGCCGACCGGCGACCAGTACTCCCCGGCGTCCGGTAGGGGCGTGGTCTTGCCGGGCGCGAACATCCACGGTTGGCCCGAACACGTTCCACTTTGGAAAATGGCCTTGGAGATCAGGTGGCGGGTGCCCGGCGCGATCGACTGCGCGCAGGTCGCGTAGCCGCCCGCGGACTCCCCGAACAGCGTCACGTTGCGGGCGTCACCGCCGAACGCGGCGGCGTTGCGGTGCACCCAGCGCAGCGCCGCCTGCTGGTCCTGGAGGCCGAAGTCGCCCGAGCCCGACATGCCCGGGTATCCGAAGTAGCCGAACACGCCGAGCCGATAGTTGATGCTCACGACGACCACGTCGCCGCGATCGGCCATCCGGCTCGGATCGAAGGAGGCGCCGTCTCCCTGGATCAGCCCGCCTCCGTGCGTCCACACCATGACCGGGCGCGGCTTGTCGGACGCGCCGCGCGGCGCCGTGACCTCGAGGGTCAGACAGTCCTCACTGGACTTCTTGTCGATGCCGCCCTCGCTGGCGGCCTGGACGCACTTGGGGCCCGGCTTCGTGGCGTCACGCGTCTTCGTCCACGGCTGCGGCGCCCGCGGCGGCTTCCACCGTCGCTGCCCGACCGGCGGCGCGGCATACGGGACGTCCCGAAACCGCGCGACGTCGTCGGTGAGCTTGCCGTGGATCGGCCCGGAGGTCGTGGTGACGACGCCGTCGCCGCCGATCGGGTCGGCGGCGTCCGCGTTGCCGTAACCGACGGCCAGGGCGCTGCCCGCCAGCACCGTCACGACCACGGCCGTCCACCGCCATGTGTGCCTCTTCATGTGTCCGCTTTCGCATAGTCGTGTGTCCCTACACCCACATCATCGCGGCGGCGCGGCGGCGGGCCGGGAATCTTTGGGAAGGGATCGCTAGCCGATCGGCCATGGCGGCGCGCCGGGAGCGTCGCTAGCGGTCAGTCCAGCAGACCCGCGCGATACGCGGCGGCCACGGCCGAGGCGCGGTCGCGGGCGCCGAGCTCGCGATAGATGCGTTGCAGGTACGCCTTGACGGTGGCCTCGCTGACGAACAGTTCGCGGGCGGCCTCGGCGTTGGTGGCGCCGCGGGCGACCAGCCGCAGCAGCGACAGTTCGCGGTGGCTCAGGGGGCGCTCGCGGCGGGCGTCGGCGACCAGGTGCCTGGCCGCCGACGGCGCCAGGACGGTCTCCCCCGAGGCGGCAGACCGTATGCCGCGCAACAGTTCCGTGCGCGAGGAGTCCTTCAGCAGGTAACCCGTGGCGCCCGCGCGGATCGCGGGCAGCACGTATTCCTCGGTGTCATATGTGGACAGCACGAGGACGCGGGTGTCGGCGTCGCGTTGCCGCAGGCGCTCGATGGCGGTGACGCCGTCCACCCCGGGCATGCTCAGGTCCATCAGCACCAGGTCGACGTCGTTGTTGTCCATAAAGGCCAGCGCCTCGGCGCCGTCGGCGGCCTCGCCGACCGCGGCGAAGCCGGCGCTGTCGTCCAGCAGCTGGCGGATGCCGTCACGGAACACGGGGTGATCGTCGACGACCAGCACCCGGATCTCCCGCTGGTTCATCGCGGCACCTCCGACAGCGTCACGCCGGCGCGAATCGCGGTGCCCGCGCCCGGGGCCGCCTCGACATCGAGGTCCCCGCCCACACTGGACATGCGATCGCGCATGCCGTTGAGGCCGTAGCCGCGCGGCGTGTCGGGACCGAAACCCACGCCGTCGTCGCGGACATCGATGCTCACCGTCGCATCGATAAACGACAGCAGCACCCGCACCCGCCTCGCCCCGGCGTGCCTGTCGACATTGGTCAACGCCTCCTGGGTGACGCGAAACAACGCCGCCGCGACCGATTCCGGGACCTCACGTTCGCAACCGTCCACATCGAACTCGGCATCGAGGCCGGTGCGCCGGCGCCACTCGGTGACCAGCCCGTCGAGGGCGTCGGGGAGCGAGGCGTCCCGCAATGCCAACGGCCCCAGGGCCCGCACCGATCGGCGCGCCTCGGCCAGGCCCGAACGGGCCAGGCCCAGGCAGGTGGTCACCCGTCCCCGCCAGTCCGACCCGCGCGGCGCGTTCAGCACGGTCTCCAGCTGCGACACCATCGCCGCCATCTCCTGGGCCAGCGTGTCGTGAATCTCGCGCGACACGCGTTGCCGCTCGGCGTACATCCCCGACTCGCGGGCCCGCTCCACCAGCTCGCGGCGCATCCGATCGTTGTGCGCCAACGTCTCCCGAAGCTCCTCCACCAGCTCGCTCCGAACCTGGCTCTCCCGCCCCAGCCGCCACCCCGCCATCAGCAGCGGCGCCAGCAGGCTCGCCGCCAAGGTGACCGGAAACGACGACCCCGGGTAGGTCAGCGCCGTCATCGTCACGCTCGCCGCCGCCGCGGCGAAGAACGCCCAGCGCAGCTCGAACAGGACGAACGTCTGAACGGTGACAACCCAAGAGGCGAAAAGAAACCAGTGACTGAACCACACCAATGTGGACATCAGCGCCAGCGCCGCCACGAAATACCCCACCGAGATCGCCGGGCGCCGCGGCCACCGCGGATGCAGCGTCGGCACCAACGCCAGACACGCCGCCGTCGCCGCGACCACCGCCAGCAGCACCGATCGGGGAACTCGCGGCGCGGGATCGCCCCACTCCAGCGCCGTGGCCGCCGCCAGCAACGGAAACGGCACCACCGCCAGCCCGCGCTCCGCGCGCGGCGAGAACCGCACCTGCGTCACCACGCAGCCATCATGACATGGAACACGATGTTCGCCCTGCTCCTGCCCTCGTGCCGCCGAGTAGGCTCGCAGTCCACCGTCCGCCGAAACCAGGAAGCACCGTGAGTCAGTTCACCGTCTGGCACAACCCGTCCTGCTCCAAGAGCCGCGCCGCCCGCGACGAACTCGGCGCCGACGCCACCCTGCGGCTGTACAAAGAGGACCCACCCACGGAGGCGGAGATCGTCGACGTCCTCGCCAAGCTCGGCGCCGAGCCCTGGGACATCACCCGATTCAGCGAGAAGGCCGCCGCCGAGATCGGCATCGGTGACTGGAAGCGCGACGCCGGCACCCGCGACGCGTGGATCGCGGCCCTGGCGGACAACCCGATCCTGATCCAGCGCCCGATCGTGATGAGGGGCGACCGCGCGGTCGTGGCCCGCGAGCCCGGATGGCGGGATCGCCTCAAGTGACGACCGCCTCCGACCTCACGATCCGTCCCCTCACCGACGCCGCGGAACTCGAGCTGTTCAACGGGCTCGACTATGTGCTGAACGACGAGTTCGCCGACGACCTGGCGCAGGGGCGGCGACGCCCCTCGTGGATGTGGGTGGCGCAGCGATCGGGGCGCCTGCTGGCCCGCGCCGCGTGGTGGACCACCTCCGGGTCCGACGAACCGAAACTGTTCGACATCTTCGACGTGGACGACACGCTCGACGCCGCCGAGGCCACCCAGATCGGCGTCCGCCTGGTCACAACCGCGCTGGACGCGATCATCCCCGACGGCACCGAACCGCCCGAGTACCTCCACTTCGCCCCGCCCGACTGGCGGGACAACGCGGCATCGCACCGCGCGGTGACCGTGCGAATGGCGGCGCTGGAAACGCTCGGGGCGCGGCCCCTGGTCGAGCGGTTGCGGCTCGAATGGCGGCGCGGAACGCCGCTGCCGACGCCCCAAGGCCGCCTGACATTCGGGTCGGTGACCGACCGCGAGGAGCTCATCGACCTGATGGTTCCCGTCCTCGACAACACATTGGACGCCCACAGCCGCGCGGACCTGGAGACCATGTCGCCCCGCGAGGCCGCCGCCAAGCAGTTCGACGAGGAGTTCGCGGGCTTCTCGAGCCCGCGCGACTGGTGGCGGGTCGCCTCGCTCGACGGCGAGCCCGTCGGGTTCGTGATCCCCGCGCGAAACACCTACAACGCCGTCATCGCCTACATCGGAGTGTTGCCGAACTTCCGCGGTCACGGCTATGTCGACGACGTTCTCGGCGAGGGCGTGCGGATCCTCGCCGCCGAGGACGTCCCGCGGATCAGGGCCTCCACCGACGTGCCGAACGTGCCCATGGCGAAGGCGTTTCACCGCGCGGGGTTCGTCACCTTCGAACGCACCATCAACATGACCTGGTCGTGACCCGGGCTTGGGCTCACGCGTACGGGTCGAAGTCGATGCCGTCGGGCTTGGCCTTGTTGAGGTTGTCCTCGAACGCTCCGTCCTTGATGGCCAGACTGGCGTGGCCGAAGTCGGCGCTCACCAGCTTGTCGCGAATGCCCGCGGGGAAGTTGTCCCAGCTCACCAGGTCGGGGTACTGCCATTCGCCGTAGTCGTTCTCGGGCGCCTCGTCGCTGCTGGCCAGGCGGAAGCAGTGGGTGCTGACGCCGTCCTTGTGGTAGATGGAGCGGGCGTGGGTGTCGTTCCAGGTCACCTCGTCGCGCGGGTGCACCGCGTAGCCGCCGTGCTGGGACGTCGCCACGTACTCGGCCTGATCGTCGCGCACCCACACCACGATGTGTTCGAGGTCGTGGCGGTGCCCGCAGCAGTCGACGCCCGCCACGGCCTGGTCCTTCTCGAAGTAGAAGTCGTAGAGGTACGCGCACCAGCCGCTGTCGTCGCATTTGGACCGGGCGTAGGCGTTGGTGTTGTCCAGATCGGACTTGTCGTGGCAGTTGCCGTTCAGGGCACCGGAGTTGTTCAGTCCCTCGGCGATCGTCCCGTCGGGACCGATGGCGGGCGTCGGGTAACACCCGTCGCCGTCGTAATCCATGGCGGGCTGCCACTTGGCGTCGGCGGCCGTGAAGCTCGCGGGCAGCGCGGTCGGCGGATCGGCGAACGCGGGGGTGGCGGCGTACACCACGCCCGCCAGCCCCACCCCCACACCAGCCACGATGGACAAAAGGCGCCTGAACCGCTTCGCGGGGCGCGCTTGTGGATGGGGACCAAAGCTCGTGTCCATGACATGAACCTTTCTCACTATGCCGGAATACCCAGTATCGGGCCCGCCCCATCCCCGCGCAAGACCCACACCCCCGTCAATCCATCGATGTCGTCTGATGAACTGGGCGTCGCACCATCCCACAAAGGAGGACCATGTCCGTCAACCTGCTCACCGACGCCACCGCCACCACCCCCGCCCTGAGGCTGCGCCCCTGGCGCCCCCACGACGCCCCCACCCTGGTGACGGCCCACCGCGACTCGGCGATGCGCCAATGGCTCCTCCGACACATCGCCACCGAAACCGAGGCCCTGCAATGGATCGACGCGATGACCGAGGCGTGGGCCGCCGACACCCGCTACACCTTCGCGATCCTGGACGGCACCGACAAGCCCACCGCCCCACCGCTGGGCAGCATCGCCGTCAAGATGACCAGCGACTTCGCCCCCAACGCCGCCGAGGTCGGCTACTGGACCTCAGGCGCCGCCCGCGGCCGGGGCATCGCCTCCACGGCCCTGGCCATGGTCTCCGACTGGATCCCCACCATCCAACCCGCGCTCGACCGCCTCGAGCTGCTCCACTCCGTCGGCAACGCCGCGTCCTGCCGCGTCGCCGAAAAGTCCGGCTACCCCCTCGAGGCCGAGCTTCCCCCGTTCCCACCCGACTTCCCCAACCCCGGCCACCTGCACGTCCGCGTCCTGAAAAATCTGTCGCCGCGGCGATGAGTTCGGCGCCCCCGACCCGTCTACCTGTGCGACGGTAAAAAACCGCACCAAGAGAGGTCAATAAGATGCGCAAGCTCATCGTCTCCGCCTTCGTCTCCCTGGACGGCGTCATGGAGGCCCCGGGCGGGGAGCCCGGCTACCGCAATTCGGGCTGGACCTTCACCGACATCGAGGTCGACCCCAGGGTCTTCGAGTTCAAGGGCCGCGAGCAGGAGGAAACGGGCGCCCTGCTGCTCGGCCGCCGCTCCTACGAGGCGTTCGCGCCGGTGTGGCCCACCATGACCGAGGACTTCGCGGGCTACAACGCGATGCCCCGCTACGTCGTGTCCACCACCCTGAAGGAGCAGGACGAGCGTTGGCCCGCCACCATCCTGCGCTCGCTGGACGAGGTCTCCGCCCTCAAGCAGACCGACGGCGACCCGATCCAGGTGGCGGGCAGCGCCACGCTGGGAAAGAGCCTCGCCGACGCGGGTCTGGTCGACCGCTACAACCTGCTGGTCTTCCCCAAGCTGCTCGGCGCGGGGCTGCGCCTGTTCAGCGAGGCCGACAGGGACGCCACCAACCTGAAGCTGGTGGACCACGAGGCGTACGGCAACGGCGTCCAGAGGCAGATCTTCGACGTCGTCCGCTAGGCGTCAGTGGTCTGGCGTCGGATACGCTCGGCGCATGTTCTGTGTGGCCATTGACTGGTGGACGCCGTCCGAGTGACGGTCGTCGTGTAACCCACGTCGAGCCGTCTTCGGACGGCTGTGCTTGGCGCGTTCGAAGACGGCTCCAATCAATGGAGTCTCTTATGGAACATCTCAAGGTCCACAATGCCCCCTTCGTGTCCTGGCCCGCCGCCACGGGCCCGCGAACGGCCCGATGGCTGTCGGCGGGCCACAACCCACCACCCCGACGCATCACCCCCGTCGGCGACCGCCTCGCCCCCGCCGCCGCGATTCGCCAGGCGTCACAGGGCGTGGCGATGGCCTGGCCGGGTGGCCTCGGAGCCGCCCGCGGGCTGCTGTCGGGCATGCGACGGCACTGGGATCGCCAACCGTGGACGGCCACGGGCGACCCGGCGACCGACTTCTACCGCCACCGCCAGGACCGCCGCGGCCGCGCCCGGATTCTCGGCATGCTGCTCGTCGAGCTCGGTCCCGACCTCGCCGACGCCGTCGGATCGGTATACGGCGCGATCGACGGCCCGTGCGTGGCGTCGCTGACGGACCTGCTGGGGGTCATGAGCGCCCACCAGTGGCGGCTCAACGGCGTGCCCGTACCGGCGCTGGGAGCCCGGATTCATCCCCACTATGGAGTGTTCGCGCCGACCCGCCATGAGTACGTGGATCTGGTCGCCGCCATGCCCATCGCGGGCGTCGATGCCGCCTTCGACATCGGCACGGGGACGGGAGTGCTGGCGGCGGTGCTGGCGAAACGCGGCGTCGACCGTGTCATCGCCACCGACGTGGCCCCCGCCGCCGTGGCCTGCGCCCGCGACAACGCCCGCAGGCTCGGTCTCGCCGATCGGGTGACCGTCACCCGCGCCGACCTGTTCCCGCCCGGCCGCGCCGACCTGGTGGTGTGCAACCCGCCGTGGCTACCCGGCACTGCCCGCACCACCCTGGACTCCGCGGTGTTCGACAAGGACTCGCGGATGCTGACGGGATTCCTCCACGGCCTGCCCCAACACCTGAACCCCGACGGCCAGGCATGGCTGGTGATGTCGGATCTCGCCGAACTGCTCGGCCTGCGGTCGCCGACCCTGCTGCCGCGGACGTTCGACGACGCGGGCCTCGAGGTCGTCGACCGACGCGACACCCCGCCCGGCCACCCCCGCTCCCGCGCGCCCGGGGACCCCCTCGCGCCATACCGCGCGGCCGAACGCGTATCGCTGTGGCGACTGCGCCTTCGAGGCTGACTCGCTCGCGACACGAAGAACGGCCGGGCGGTTGGCGCGCCGCCCGGCCGATCGCGGTGCTTCGATCAGGTGCCTTGCGCCGTGTTGTACAGGTTCTGCACGTCGTCGCCGAAGTACGGGCCGTACATCACGCCGGGCAGGAAGGTGTAGCCGAAGCTGTTCACCGATGCCTGCTTGCCCGCGCCCGTCGACTCGTCGAAGTCGACGAACCACGGGCCGCCCGAGGAGCCGCCGGTCATGTCGCACGACAGACCGTGATCGTGGGTGAGCAGGACGTCCTGTGTGGTTTGTCCCGCGCAGTAGATGAGCTTCTCGCCGTCGTACGGGTCCTCGGCGGGGAAGCCGAAGGCGTACATGTTCTGGTTGTATTCGCCGTTGAAGGACAGTCCCTGTCCGCCGACGGTGTCGGTGAGCTTCTTGCCGTCGAGCGGGGAGACCACGGCCGCGCCGACGTCGTAGTTTTCGTCCTCGTCGGCTTCCCACTGCGGAGTGGTGAGCGTCTTGGAGGCCGACCACTTGCCGTACGGGGCCTGTCCGTTGTCGTAGCCGGGAACGAAGACCCAGTTGGTGTGCCAGGTTCCCTGGTATTTCACGCAGTGGCCCGCGGTCAGGACCGTGCTGCCGTTGGTGCTGGTGACGGCGTCGCCGGAGCAGGCGGCGTCCTTGCCCTGGAAGGTGAAGAAGACGCGGCCGCTGGTGTGGACGACGTCGCCGCCGCCGGACCAGGGGTCGCCGCCGGAGTCGGCCAGGGTGGGATCGACGTCGTGTTGGGCGCCGACCTTCACCTTGGCGGAGAGGTCCTTGCCTTCCAGGGAGACGTCGAGCAGCTTGGCGTCCTTCATGCGTTGGGAGGTCCAGTGATCGCTGGCGCCGTCCACATTCGTGAGACTGTGGACGGCGGTGCCGAGGTGCGAGCTGGACGGTTGGGCGAGGGCCGAGGCCGGGGAGGCGATGAGCAGTGCCGCGCCGGCCAGGGAGACGAGAGCGAGACGGGCTGCTTTCATGCAGTTGCCTACTTTCGCTGCGGCATGCGGGGGATGCATACCTATGAATATTTGAAGACCGCAGTCTATAAGCGAAGGTGTGACGTGCGCTACCCTACGACGGCGATTGGCGACTGTCGCAATAGCGACACGCGATCGTCTATTGGGGAATAGGGTGGGACGGGATCATCACCGAGCGGTCGCGGGTCGTCCGCCGAATTTCCGTGCGAGGAACTGCCCGATTGTGCGTGCTAGTGAGCGGTGTTCGCCAGTTGTGGGCGCTCGTGCGCGAATCCGGGTGGGGAAACCGACACAAGGCTGTCGTACGGGCTGAATGCTCGTTAGGCTCGCCCGCGTGAAGACGCTCTTGAGTCTGGAGGACCCGCGTTGACGACCTACGTGTACGACTTCTCCTTCGGGGACAAGGATCAAAAGGATCTGTTGGGCGGCAAAGGCGCCAACCTCGCAGAAATGACTCGACTGGGACTGCCGGTTCCCCCCGGCTTCACCATCACCACCGAGGCGTGCCGCCGATACCTGGCCACCGGCGACGCCCCCGACGAGCTGGCCGCCCAGGTCGGGGAGCACCTGGTGGCCCTGGAGAAGGCCATGGGACGCCGGCTCGGCGACGCCGCCGACCCGCTGCTGGTGTCCGTGCGCTCCGGCGCGAAGTTCTCGATGCCGGGAATGATGGACACCGTCCTCAATGTCGGGCTCACCGACGCCACCGTGGACGGCCTGGCCGCCCAGGCCGGGGACGCCCGCTTCGCCGCCGACTCCTACCGCCGCCTGATCCAGATGTTCGGCAAGACCGTGTGCGGCATGCCGGGCGAGCCCTTCGAGGAGGCGATCGACGCGGCCAAGGCCGCCGCCGGAGCCAAGTCCGATGTGGAACTCGACGTCGAGGCGCTGCGCGGGCTGGTCGACACCTTCAAGGGGCTGGTGCGCGAACACACCGGCGAGGACTTCCCCCAGGACCCGCGCCAGCAGCTGTGGCTCACCATCGAGGCCGTCTTCAAGTCCTGGAACTCCGAGCGCGCGGTGCTGTACCGCCGCACCGAGCGCATCCCCGACGACCTGGGTACAGCCGTCAACATCGTCGGCATGGTGTTCGGCAACCTGGGCGCTGACTCCGGCACCGGGGTCGCCTTCACCCGCGACCCGGCCACCGGCGAGCGGGGCGCCTACGGCGATTACCTGCCCAACGCCCAGGGAGAGGACGTGGTGGCGGGCATCCGCAACACCGTCCCGCTGTCCGAACTGGCCACCATCGACGCGGGCGCGCACACCGAGCTGCTGCGCATCATGGACGTGTTGGAGCGCCACTACCGCGACCTGTGCGACATCGAGTTCACCATCGAGCGCGGCAAGCTGTGGATGCTGCAGACCCGCGTCGGCAAGCGCACCGCCGCGGCGGCCTTCATCATCGCCGCGGCCCTGGCGACCGAGAAGTCGATCGGCGCCGACGAGGCGCTCAACCGGGTCAACGGCGGGCAGCTGTCGCGCCTGATGTTCCCGGCGTTCGACGTGCCGTCCGACGCGCAGCGGGTGGCCCAGGGGGTGCCCGCCGCCCCGGGCGCCGCCGTCGGCGCGGCGGTCTTCGACGCGCGTCGCGCCGCCGAGCGGGGCGCCGCGGGGGAGGCCGTGGTGCTGGTGCGCCGCGAGACCAACCCCGACGACCTGCCCGGAATGATTGCCGCCCAAGGCATCCTGACATCGCGCGGCGGCAAGACCTCCCACGCGGCCGTGGTGGCGCGCGGCATGGGCACCACGTGCGTGTGTGGCGCCGACAGCCTCACCGTGGGCGCCGACA
>NZ_DASQPW010000006.1:0-3541 GCF_035643755.1 Stackebrandtia sp.
GGTTCCCCGCCCGGGCATTCGACTTCAGAACGGTGTACGCGTCGGCGACTTTCTTGATGACGTGTTGCGCGGCCTGCGATCCAACACCCTCCGCCCGTATCTGAGCGTAAGTCTTCTTCCTCAGCGTGAAGTTCCTGAACGTGCTGGTGTTGAACGCGATCCGGGACACCTCATTGGCGTGCGTGTTCAGCGTGTGAAGCGTCGACTCAAGCACCGCCGCCTGGTCCGGAGTCGGCGTGAGTTTGACGCGCACCACGACCTTCACGCCGCCAACAACGAACATATGTACCAAGAGATATGGACTTGCGAGATATTGTGTCCCACATCATGCCGCCGTCGCGCGACCATGATGAGAACGACAGGGCACACAACCAGAATGGTTCCGATCAGGCACCGGTATTGTCATGGACGGCTTCTTACTGGTCTGAATCACTGAGTGCCATTGTCGAAGTTTCCTGTTCTGTCATGACATGGCACCAATAGTTCCGGTGAGAGGTCCTGCCTCGTCACATGGCCAGTCCGTGCGGATCCTTGTGGCCGTGGCGGGCGACGGTACGGACAATAAGCTCGGAAAGGCGGGTTGATGCGCAGTTCGGGGTCGCGTGGAGCCCGTGCGAAACGGCGCTCGGCGAAACAACACACCGCGGGCAAGGCCCCGACCCCGGCGGGCTGGCCGGACGGCGACAGGCTGGCCGAGGCGCTGGACGTCAACGCCCTGGCGCGCAAGCTGCTGGAGGACATGGAGCCGGAGACGATCCGGCAGGTCCTGCAACGCATGGAACCCAAGGCGCGCAAGGCGTTGTTCGAACCGCGCAACGTGCCGCTGTCGAAGGTGAGCCTGCGGGCCTCGGGACAGGTGCTGGGGCTGCTGCGGGCCGAGGACAAGCCCGCCGAGAGCAATCTGCTCGGCGCCATGCTGGCCCCCGCCGCGGTGCTGTTCAACGACGCCACGATCGGAAAGCCGCAGGTCACGGGGCTGCGGCTGCGGCTGGTGGACCTGGCGCTCCCGCTGATCGTCCACAGTGAATCTACATTCCAGGGGCTGCGCGCCTGGCACCGCTGGGCCGACGAGTCGTTCGAGGACCTGACCCTGGCGGTCGTGATCGGGCTGAAGTGCTCGCACGCCTGCCTGGCGGGCGCGTACCTGGCCGCCAGCTACCCCGACCTGGCCGAGCGCTACGAGCACCTGCGCGGTGAGTTCCCCGCGATGCCGCAGGCGGCCATCGACCGCCTGACGCCGTCCAACCCGCTGAGCCGCTACCTGGCGGGACGCCCCGACCGCCGACTGCCGTCCACCGCGGTGGAACTGAAGTCGATGCTGTTCGAGGACTCGCAGATGCGGCGGGCCGAGCTCGAGCAGGCCCAGCGGGGGCGGGACGACCTGCAACCGCGGCCCGAAGCCGACGCCGAACCCTCACCGCCCGCGCCGCGGCCCGCCAAGGCGCCCGAACCGGAGCCGGTGCCCGAGCCCGCCGACCTCGCCGACGACGTGCCCGGCGGCCAGGAGCAGCCCGCGCTGCCCGACGTCGCCGAGTGGGCGGCGGCGGTCAACGTCACCCAGCGCGTCACCGAGCAGCTGACGCGGGGCCTGCCGCCCGAACTGGACGACATGTGGGCCCTGATGGGGGTGTCGATTCGGCTGCTCAACATGTCGAAGCTGCTGAGCCGGGTGCTGCGGGCCAACGTGCCCGCCAATCGCGGCGAGATCGATCGCGCGCTGACCATCATCCTGTCCCACCCCGAGCTCAAGGAGCGCCTCGGCGAGGTGCCGCGCACGGTCGCCGAGGTGGCCGCCGCGCTGCGGCGGTTGCCGCCCGTGGAGATCGACGGGGACAAGAGCCCCGCGGACGAGGTGGCGGGCACCGAGGACGCCACCGAGCCCGAGCGGGCCGCCGAGCTCCCGTCCACCGATGATCTGTCCGATCTGGACTCGCTGCTGGACGGCGAGGCGGGCGCCCAGCTGGCCGCCGTCGCGGGCACCCGGAGCGGCGTCGACGGCTCCCGTCCCGCCGTGCCGCAGCCCCGATCATCCACTTCGGACGATACCGACGTCGAGGCGGACGAGGAGTCCGACGACGCCGACGCCGCGGACGACGCCGACGAATCGGCGCTCCTGGACGACCAGCCGCGCAACACCGCGGTGCGCATGGTCGCCGTCGCCATGGCCGCCCGCCACCCGGGCGGGCCGCTGGCCGAGGCGTACGCCGACATGATGGCGCTTCTGGACAGGGACCAGCTCGCCCTCGATCAGCAGGCGCACCAGTTCGCGGCGTCCGCCGCCCTGCCCATGGCCCTGATCGACAACGCCTGCGGCGCCGTGGATCTGCTGTCGGGCGACGTCCCCGGCCTGGAGGGCATGCCCCACCTGCTGGAGTTCCGCGCCGCCATCAACGAGCTCGCCCTGGGCGGAATCGGCCTGTACGACCCCGACCTGAGCGCCCTCACCAACCTGATGGACCGCTGGCAGCAGACCTCCGTGCGCGCCCAGCAGATCCGCGACTCCGCCGACACCCGCACCCTGAAGTACGACAAGGCCACCAAGGTGTACCGCAAGTGGTTGGCCCCCAAGGGAAGGCTCCGCGGCCTGGTGGACGCGATCGCCGACGGCAGCCCCATGAAGGACATCCTGTCGGCCGCCGCCGAATGCCGCCGCCTCGGCGCCGCCCGCGCGGTGGACGACACCGTGGCCGCCGAGTTCGGCGCGGGCCGCACCCGGATCGTGGCGGGCGCCCGCAAGACCCTGATGGACACCTACGACGAGGTCCTCCAGATCGCCACCGACGCCGAGACCATCGCCGCCGCGATCGCCGAGGCCCACGCCGCCGACCGCTCCACCCAGTGGAAGTACAACACGGTGGCCAAGTTCCGCGACCGCTGCCGCGAAAACCTCCGCCGCATCGAGTCCGAGATCGAGGGCCCCTCCTGCCCACATCCCATCGTCTACGGCATGGCGCTGCGCGCCATGTCCCTCGCGGTGACCCCGCTGCCGTCCCTCGGCCCCGAGATCAGCGTCGCCGCCGCCTCCCGCGTGGTCCATGTCGAGCCCCGCCAGGAGGCGTGAGTTGAGCGCCATCGAGCAAGGACTCCCCCGCCCGGACCAGCCCCGGTGCCTCGCATCCGGCCCGTGGCGAGGTGGCGTCGGCCGCTCCCCGTCGGCCGCGGCACCGTGCCCGCAAAGGACTCCCCCGCCCGGACCTCGCACCCGACCCGCGGCGAGACGGCATCGGCGCTCCTCGTCGGCCGCGGCACCGTGCCCGCAGAGGGGGCGTCGGTGAGTACCGCGGACGCCGAACTCCCCGGGCAGATCAGGCTGGTGCTGGAGCGGGTGGCCGAGGTGGCCACCGAGCGGATGGGCAGCGGGTTCGAGGCCGAGCGGCTGCTGGGCAGCACCGAGGGGCTGCGGACCCTGTTGCCGCTGTTGCAGGGTTCGGCGGGATTGCGGGCGCTGCTGCGCCGCGAGCTGGCGGGGCGCCTGGACGACGACGCCGCGGCCGACCTGGTGGCCGCCGACGACGGCGCCGCCGAGCGGGCCATCGCGAAC
>NZ_DASQPW010000007.1:0-13160 GCF_035643755.1 Stackebrandtia sp.
GCGCGCTGCGCGCCTGGCGGGACAGGCTCTCGAAACGCCGCAGGTCCACGTCGCCGTCGTCGGCGGTCAACCGATACCCGTCCCGCGACGCCTCGATGACGGCGCCCAGGTCCCGTCGTAGCGCGGCCATCGCGTTTTGGACCTGACGGCGCGCCGTGGCGGGCGGAGCGTCATCCCACAGCACCTCGACCAACCGCGAGACCGTGACGACATTCCCCGAATCGAGTATCAAGGTCCCCAGAAGCTTCGGGCGATGGCGGCCAGTGATCGCGGCTGGTTCGCCGTCCCGCTTCACTTCGAGCGGACCGAGAATCCCGAACTCCACGTCACCTCCGATGCCGCTCGCTCCACGCCAATCGGACTATACCGAGATGGCACCATTCCAGCCACCCTGGCGACGACCTTGTAGCGGACCTGATGACTATCGCAGTCCACTATGTCCAAGCATCAAAGGAAACCCCATTCGCGGTAGCGGCGACTCACCACTTGGTGCCGTCGGGTGACGTCACATGTAGAAGGCCGGTTTCTGTCGCATCGGGACGGCGAGGATCTCGCCGCTGTCCAGCGCCTCCACCGTGGAGTCGCCGATCACGGCGGCGGCGTAGCCGTCCCAGGCGCCGGGGCCCGTGACGGTTCCGTCGGCGGCGGCGTCGATCCAGGACTGGAGTTCCAGGGTGAAGGCCGCGGCGAAGCGTTCCTTCCAGGTCTGGGGGATCGGCTGGGTGAGGGTCGCGTTCGAGCGGACAAGGACCTGGGCGGGGTCGGGGAGCTTCGCGGTGCCCGTTTCGCCGACCGTTTCGCACTGGATGTCGTAGCCGTATTGGCAGTTGACGAAGACCTCGACGTCGATGCGGACGCCGCTGGCGGTGGCGAACAGCATGATCTGGGGGTCGGCGAGGTGGTCGTGGCAGTGGGTGGTCCCCTTGGGGCGCAGGACCTGTACCGAGGTGATCTCCTCGTCGAGGAGCCAGCGGACGATGTCGATCTCGTGGATGGCCGTGTCCTTTGTGGCCATCTGGGAGGTGTAGGCCTCGACCGAGAAGGGGTTGCGGTGGACGCAGTGGATCATCAGGGGCTCGCCGAGGTCGCCCGAGTCCAGCAGCCGCTTCATGTCGCGGTAGTGCGGGTCGAAGCGGCGCATGAAGCCGACCTGGACCAGGCGGCGGCCGAGGGACTGTTCGGCCTCGACGATGCGCAGGCAGTCGGCGGCCGTGGTGGCGAGGGGTTTTTCGCACAGGACGGGTTTGTCGGCGTCCAGGCAGCCGAGGACGTATTCGGCGTGGGTGGGGCCCGAGGAGGACACCAGGACGGCGTCCACCTCGGGCAGGGCGATGAGTTCGGCGCCCGAGGAGAGGGTTTTGGCGTCAACGGTCGCGGCCACCGCCTGGGCGCGGTCGGCGTCGACGTCGCTGACCGCCACGACGCGGGCGCCGTGGCAGTCCTGTGTGATCCGTCGAATGTGGTCGGAACCGATGTTGCCGGTGCCGATGACCCCGATGTTGACCACCATTGTCATTCCTCCTGTTCGGGCGATGGCGGGCGGTCGAGCTCGTGGCGCAGGGTCTCGAGCTCGGCGCCGCCAGCCATGTGATGGGTGAGGTCGTCCAGACTCAGGCCCGCGCGGGGGGAGTCGAGCTCGACCTCGCCGAGGTTGAGCACCACGAAGTGGTCGCCGACCATGTAGGCGTGATGCGGGTTGTGGGTGATGAACACGACGCCGAGACCCGCCTCGCGGGCGGCGGCGACGTAGCGCAGCACGACGCCCGACTGCTTGACGCCGAGGGCCGCGGTGGGTTCGTCGAGGATCAGCACCCTCGCGCCCAGGTAGATGGCGCGGGCGATCGCCACGACCTGGCGTTGGCCGCCCGACAGGCTGCCGACGGGCAGGTCGATGTCGGGCAGCGCGATGCCGAGCTTGCGCAGCTGTGCGTCGGTGACGGCGCGCATCCGCGCGACGTCGAGCCGGCGCAACGGTCCCAAGCCGACGGTGAGCTCGGAGCCGAGGAAGAAGTTGCGCCACACGGGCATCAGCGACACCAGGGCGAGGTCCTGGTAGACCGTGGCGATGCCGCGGTCGAGGGCCTCGCGCGGCGAGGACATCCGGACCTCATCGCCGTCCACAAGGTACTTTCCGCTGTCGTGCGGGTGGAGGCCCGACATGATCTTGATGAGGGTGGACTTCCCCGCGCCGTTGTCGCCGAGGACGCAGGTGACGGCGGCCGAGGGCACCGCGAGGCTCACGCCCGACAGCGCCGTGATGTTGCCGAAGGTCTTGCCGACGCCTTCGAGCCGGATCACGTCGGTGGATTCATCGTTCACGCCGCTCACCTCCTGCCCGCTTGGCGCCGCACCCACGCGTTGATCACCGTGGCCAGCAACAACATCGCTCCGACGAAGAACATCAGCCAGTTGTCGTCCCAACCGGCGTAGACGATGCCCTGCTTGGTCATGCCGTAGATCAGCGCGCCGATGCCCGCGCCGACCGCGGTGCCGTACCCGCCGGTGAGCAGGCAGCCGCCGATGACCGCGGCCATGATGTACAGCAGCTCGTTGCCCACGCCCTCACCGGATTGCACGGTGTTGTACGCGAACAGCAGGTGCATGCCGCTGAACCAGGCGGCGGCGCCCACCAGCATGAACAGCGCGATCTTCACCCTGTTGACGGGGACGCCGACGGCGCGCGCGCTGGCGGAGTCGCCCCCGGCCGCGTAGATCCAGTTGCCCACCTTGGTGCGCAACAGGACCCAGGTCGCCACCGCCACGAACAGCAGCCACCACACCACGGCGATGCTCACGTCCACGCCGCCGATGGTGAACTCGCTGGCGAACAGCGCCCGGGCGGAGTCGAAGCCGTCCATGTCGTAGATCTTGTCGGTCGCGGTACTTCCCGTGACCAGCTTGGTGACGGCCACGTTGAGGCCCTGCAGCATCAGGAACGTCGACAGCGTGACCAGGAAGCTGGGCAGCTTGGTGCGCACCAGCAGCCAGCCGTTGACGAAGCCGACCACCAGGCCGAAGCACAGCGCCGCCAACACCCCGACCCACACGTTCAGCGTGAACTGGTAGGTGAACATGGCGCCGAACAGGGCGCAGGCGATCACGTTGACGCCGGCCGACAGGTCGAACTCGCCGCCGATCATCAGCAGGGCCACGGCGACCGCCATGATCCCGATGGTCGCCGACTCGTACAGGATCGTCGACCAGGACGTGGCCTGGCGGAAGGTGGGCGCCATCGCGTAGAACACGGCGAACACCGCGATCGCGCCCACCAGCGAGCCGAACTCGGGGCGCACCAGCAGCCGCACCGCGCTCGAACGCCGGGCCACGCGCGGTGATCCGGCGCCGGGCGGCGCGGTGGAGGTGGTCTGAGTCATCGTCGCCTCACCGGGTGCCGTTCTTCGCCCACTTGGCGATGTCGTCCACATTGCTCTTGTCGACGATGGCGGGGCCGGTCAGCACGGGCTGGGTGCCGCCGCCGGAGACGTCGCCGTTGGTGTTGTACAGCCACAGCCCGTCCACCGCCAGGTATCCCTGGAGGTACGGCTGCTGGTCGACGGCCCACTGGACGTCGCCGTCCTTGATGGCGCCGACCAGTTCCTTGTTGGTGTCGAAGGTGGCCACCTTCGCCTTGCTCTTGGCCGAGCTCACGGCCTTGACCGCGGTCATGGCGATCGGCGCGGCCAGGCAGGAGACGTAGTCGATCTTCTTGTCGGCCTGCAGCTTGGAGGTGATGGACGACTTCACGTCGGGCATGTTGGCGCCGTCGACGTACTGGATGACGGTCTTGCCGTGGAACGCCTCCTTGAGTGCCTTGCAGCGCGCCTCCTGGGCGACCTGTCCCTGCTCGTGGATCACACACAGGGTCTTCTTGGCGCCCACGTCGTTGAGCTTCTTGCCGAAGGCGGTGCCCGCGAGGCTCTCGTCGTTGCCGAAGTACTCCAGCGCCCCGAGCTCCTTCCACTGGTCGATGCCGGAGTTGAGTCCCACCACGGGGATCTTGGCGTCGGCGGCCTTCTTCAGCACGGACTTCAGCGCGTCGGGCTTGGCGAGGGTGACGGCGATGCCGTCGACCTTCTGGTCGATGGCGTTTTGAATCAGCTTGGCCTGGCCGGAGCCCTCGGGGTCGGCGTAGTACTTCAGCTTGATGTTGTCCTTGGCGGCGGCGTCCTCGGCCCCGGCGCGGACGATGTCCCAGAAGGTGTCGCCCTTGGCGGAGTGGGTGATCAGGGCGATCGTCTGCTGTGGACCGGTGACGTCCTTGTCCACGGAGTCCTTGCCGCCGGACGACGAACAGGCGGACAGCAACAGGGCCGTCACCACCGTCAGTGCCACGGCGACCGTGGCCATGGAGGAGCGTTTCATGTCGGGCCTTTCGATTCAGGAGGGGGCGGGACGTTGGTGCCGGGCGCCGATCCCGCAACCGCGCAGGTAGTCCCTGGTGCGCACCGCGATCGGCAGCGGCACCCCGGGCTCGCACGGATACAGGTCCTGCTCAACGATGACGAACAGCTCGGCGTCCAGACGGGACAACGCGGAGACGATGGTAGCGGGATTCGGTACACCGGCGGGTGGCTCGACACACACCCCGCGCTTCACCGCCTCCCCGAAGGACAGCGACTCCTTCGCCACCTGGGCGAGGATCTCGGGGTCCATCTGCTTGATGTGGACGTAGCCGATGCGCTCGGCGTAGCGCGCGATCAGGTCGAGGTTGTCGCCGCCGCCGTAGGCGACGTGCCCGGTGTCCAGGCACAGCGACACGTGCGCGGCGTCGGTGCCGTCCAGGAACCGTTCGATCTGGGGCTGGGTCAGGATGTGGGAGTCGGCGTGCGGGTGCAGGCACAGCCGCACGCCGTAGTCGTTGACGAGGATCTTGCCGAGCTCGTCGGCGGCGCGCAGCGCGGTCTTCCACTGCTCGTCGCCCCAGTGGGGCGACTGGAGGAGCTCGCCGGTCTTGTCGTCGCGAAACAGCGGCGGGATGTACACCAGGTGCTCGGCGCCCTGGGACGCCGCCAGCGCGGCGACCGCGCGGGTGGTGGCCAGCATTGAGTCCCACAGTTCGGGCTGGTGCAGCGACCCGAAGACGGTGCCGGCGCTGACCCGCAGCCCGCGCGCGGCCACCTCGTCGAACAGCCGTGCCGGGTCGGTGGGCAGGTAACCGTAGGGGCCCAGCTCGAGCCACTCGTAGCCCGCCTCGGACAGCTCGTCGAGGAACGTCGACCAGGGGAGTTGCCGGTCGTCGTCGGGAAACCACACGCCCCAGGAGTCGGGCGCCGAGCCGAGCTTCAATCGTGTCGTCATGGTCGTCGCCTTTCGGTGTCACCGGGACGTCGGGAAGTTCAGGTGGGACTCCGCGTCGAGCCGCGAGCGCGGCCACCGCGAGGTCACCACCTTCAATCGGGTGTAGAAGCGCACGCCCTCGGGGCCGTGCATGTGGCTCTCGCCGAACAGCGAGTCCTTCCAGCCGCCGAAGGAGTAGTAGGACATCGGCACCGGTATCGGGACGTTGACGCCCACCATGCCGACGGTGACGCGGCGTTCGAAGCGCCGGGCGGCCTCGCCGTCGCCGGTGAAGATCGCGGTGCCGTTGCCGTACGGGTTGGCGTTGATCAGGTCGATGGCGGCGTCGATCGAGTCGACGCGGACCACGGCCAGCAGGGGCCCGAACACCTCGTCGCGGTAGACGTCCATATCGGACGTCACGCGGTCGAGCACCGTGGGGCCGATGAAGAAGCCGTCGCCGTCGACCGACAGGCCGCGTCCGTCCACGACCGCCTCGGCGCCCGCCTTGACGCCCGAGTCGACGTATCCGGCGACGCGCTCGCGCGCCGCCGCGGTCACCACCGGGCCCATCTCGACGCCGGCCTCGGTGCCCGCGCCGACCTTCACGCCGCGGGCGCGTCGCTCCAGCGCCGCGATCAGGGGATCGGCGGCGGCCCCCACGGCCACCGCCACCGACACCGCCATGCAGCGCTGCCCCGCCGAGCCGAAGGCGGCGGCCGACAGCTGGTCGGCGGCGAAGTCGACGTCGGCGTCGGGCATCACCACGGCGTGGTTCTTGGCGCCGCCCAGGGCCTGGACGCGCTTGCCGGCGCGCTGGGCGCGCCCGTGCACGTAGCGGGCGATCGGGGTGGAGCCGACGAAGGACACCGCCGCGATGTCGGGGTGGTCGCAGATGGCGTCCACCGCGGCCTTGTCGCCGTGCACCACATTGAACACCCCGTCGGGGAGTCCGGCGTCGGCGTACAGCTGGGCGATCAGATTGGACGCCGAGGGGTCGCGCTCGCTGGGTTTCAGCACGAAGGCGTTGCCGCAGGCGATGGCGACCGGGTGCATCCACATAGGCACCATGACGGGGAAGTTGAACGGCGTGATGCCCGCGCACACTCCCAGCGGCTGGCGCAGCGAGTGCACGTCCACGCCGCCGGACACCTCGGCGGAATGCCCGCCCCGCAAGGCGTCGGCGATCCCGCAGGCGAACTCCACGACCTCGCGGCCCCGAGCGATCTCGCCGCGCGCGTCGTCCAGCACCTTGCCGTGCTCGCGGGTGACGATCGCGGCCAGCTCGTCGCTGTGGCGCTCGATGAGGTCGCGCAGCTTGAACATCACCCGGGCCCGGGTCGACAGCGAGGCCTCGCCCCAGGAGTCGAAGGCCGCCCGCGCCGCCCGCACCGCGTCGTCCACATCGGAGGGATCGGCCAGGCGCGCGTCGGCCTGGTGCTCCCCGGTGGCCGGGTTCCACACCGCGGAGGTGCGCCGCGACGCGCCCGGGGTCGCGGCGCCGTTGATCCAGTGCTCGATGGTGTTCATGGTCTCGATCTCCTGATCACAGGTAGTGGCGCTGTGCCTGTCGGGCCCGGTCATACTCCACCTTGGCCTCGGCGGTGGACTCCAGCGTGGACGTCTCGGACACCGGCACGTCCCACCAGGCGCTGGACTCGGCCGACGGCGCCCGCGGGTCGGTCTCCACGTACACCACGGTGACGCCGTCGCCGCCCTTGGCGTCGCCGAGCGCCGCGCGGAACTCCTCCACCGTGGACGCCCGCAGCACCCGCGCGCCGAGGCTGGCGGCGTTGGCGGCCAGGTCCACGGGCAGCACGTCGCCGTCGAGTCGGCCCGTCGCGGGGTCGCGGTAGCGGTAGCTGGTGCCGAACCGTTGGGAGCCAAGGGACTGCGACAGACCACCGATGGAGGCGAAGCCGCGGTTGTCAACCAGCACGATGACGAGCCTCAATCCCTCCGACACCGCGGTGACGATCTCCTGGGACATCATCAGATACGAGCCGTCGCCGACCAGCACGAAGACCTCGCGGTCGGGCTCGGCGAGCTTGACGCCGACGCCCGCGGCGATCTCGTAGCCCATGCACGAATACCCGTACTCCACGTGATACTGCTTGGGATCCCTTGAGCGCCAGAGCTTGTGGAGGTCGCCGGGCATGCTGCCCGCGGCGTTGATCACCACGTCGACCTCGTCCACGGCGTCGTTGAGGGCGCCGAGGATCTCGGACTGCGAGGGCAGCGGGGCGTGCTTGAGGTGGCGAACCCTGTCGACCTCGTGGTGCCACTCGTTGGCCAGGTCGCGGGCCCGCTGGGTCCAGTCCCGATCGGCGGTCCAGTCGCCCACCGCGAAGGTCAGCGCCCGCAGCCCGGCGCGCGCGTCGGCCACGATGGACACCGCGCTGTGCTTCACCGCGTCCAGCGCGGCGACGTTGAGGTTGACGAACCGCACCCGCGGGTCGGCGAAGACGGTGTGGGAGGCGGTGGTGAAGTCGCTGTAGCGGGTGCCGACGCCCAGCACCACGTCGGCCTCGGCGGCCAGAGCGTTGGCCGCGCGGGTGCCGGTGGCGCCGATCGCCCCCACCGAGCGGGAGTGGTCCCACGGCAGCGATCCCTTGCCCGCCTGGGTTTCGGCCACGGGAACGCCGGTGCGGTCGGCGAAGTCGCGCAGCGCGTCGCAGGCCAGCGAGTACTTCACGCCGCCCCCGGCCACGATCAGCGGTCGCCGCGCCGCCGTCAGGCACTCGATGGCGCGGTCGATCGCCTCGGGCTCGGGCACCGGGCGCCGCACGTTCCATACGCGGGTGTCGAAGAACTCGCTCGGCCAGTCGAAAGCCTCGGCCTGCACGTCCTGCGGCAGCGCCAGGGTGACCGCGCCGGTGTCGGCCGGGTCGGTGAGCACCCGCATCGCCGCCAGCGCCGCCGGGATCAGCTGCTGCGGACGGTTGATCCGGTCCCAGTAGCGCGACACGGGACGGAACGCGTCGTTGACGGACACGTCGCCCGAGCGGCCGTCCTCCAGCTGTTGCAGCACCGGGTCGGGCAGCCGCGTGGCGAAGAAGTCGCTGGGCAGCAGCAACACCGGCAGCCGGTTGATGGTCGCCAGGGCCGCGCCGGTGACCATGTTGGTCGAACCCGGGCCGATCGACGCCGTGCACGCCATGGTGGACAGGCGATCGCGCATCCGCGCGTACGCCACGGCGGCGTGCACCATCCCCTGTTCGTTGCGCGCCAGGTAATACGGCAGGTCCAGCTCCTCGCCGTCCTGCAGCAGGGCCTGGCCCACCCCGGCCACGTTGCCGTGCCCGAAGATGCCGAAGCACCCGGTGATCAGCCGCTGCCGAACGCCGTCGCGCCGCGTCCATTGCGCGGCGAGGAATCGCACCAGTGCCTGCGCGGTGGTCAGCCGGATCGTGCTCACCGGATCTCGCTTTCCTGTGTGGACGTCAGTGGCAGCCGGGGGTCGAGTTCCTGTTCCTCCCAGGTGTCGCGGATCCAGCCGTGCGCCGGGTCGTCGCTGATCCGCCAGGCCCGCTCGCCGGGGCCCGCCATCACGTTGAGGTAGTACAGGTCGTAGCCGGGAGTGGCCATGGCGGGTCCGTGCCAGCCGTGCGGGATCAGCACCACGTCGCCGTCGCGCACCTCGGCGAGCACGTCGATCGGGCGGTCCTTGGTGCCGTAGACCCGTTGGTAGCCCATGCCGCCGCCGTCGACCTCGAAGTAGTAGATCTCCTCCAGTTCGGATTCGGTCGGGCCGGCGTGGTCGTGCTTGTGCGGCGGATACGACGACCAGTTCGCCCCCGGCGTCAGCACCTCGCAGGCGATCAGCCGGTCGGCGTCGAACGTGGACGGTGTGCAGAAGTTGTTGACCTGTCTGCTGCACTGCCCGGCGCCGCGCAGCTCGACCTGGACGGACTCGGCCGGTCCATAGCGGACGGGAAGCCGTCGTTCGCAGCGCGCCGACGGCAGCGCGAAGTGCCCGCCGTCGACGCTGGTGATGGTCGCCTCGGCATCCCTTGGCAGGTAAGCGAAGTCGGTGACGCGGGAGAACACGCTGGAGCGCCCGGCGAGCTCGATGGCGGTGCCGTCGCACTCGACCACGCAGCCGCCGATCAGCGGCAGCACCAGCGTCTCGGCGTCGCCGGTGGACACCGCGTGGGTGCTGTCGGGGGCCAGGCCCAGGACCCGCAGCCCGCAGTAGGTCCACTCGGCCAGCTCCGGCGTGATGACCGTCCGGTATGGATAGTCCGGAGTGCTGCCGGAGGGCCAGTGGTGACGATGTTTGTGTCTCACAGCAAGCTCACCGCCGCGTCAGTGGCCGCCGCGACATCGTCGTCGGCGGGATACAAGAGGGAACGACCGACCACCAGGCCGCGCACCGTGGGCAGGTCCAGCGCCCGGGCCCACTCCTCGCGCAGCCGCTCGGGCTCGTCGCTGGATTCGCCGCCCAGCAACAGGATCGGCAGCGTCGTGGCCGCGGCGACCCGCTCCATGTCCGCCACCACCGGCAGCTTCAGCCAGGTGTACGCCGACGAACCGCCCAGGCCCGAGGCGATCCCGACCGACGCGACCACCGCGTCGGTGGACAGGTCGTTGACCAGCCGCCCGTCGACCCGGCTCGACATGAACGGCTCCACCATCGCCACCAGCTGCCGGGCGCGCAGCGCGTCCACGGCGCGGGCGGCCGACTCCAGCGTCGCGGCGCTGCGGTCGTCGTCCAGGTCGACGCGCAGTAGCATCTTGCCGCCGTCGAACCTCGACTGGGCGATGGACGCGGCGCCGTAGCCGGTGAAGCGATCGTCCGCCTCGAAGCGGGCACCGGCCAGGCCGCCGCGGTTCATCGAACCGAACACCAGCTTGCGATCCAGCGCCCCCAACAGCAGCAGGTCCTCGAGGATGTCGGCGGTGCCCAGCACCCCGGCGACCCCGGGGCGCGACAGCGCCACGCGCAGGCGATCCAGCAGCTCGGCCCGGTCGCTCATGTCGCCGCGCCCCGCCCCGGCGCGGGTGACGCCGCGCGCCGGATGGTCGGCGGCGACGATGAGAAGCCTGCCGCCGGCGGCGATCTCCGCGCGCTCGCGCACCGCGGCCGCCGTGGTGATGGCGCACGGGTTGCGTAGCCGGGTGTCGGTGAGCCGACGCAGCTCCTCAGCGCGCATCGCGCACCTCGGCGAGCTTGTCCAGCACCTCGTCCTGTGTGGGCATCGCATCGGCGCACGACAGCCGCCCCGCCACGACCGCGCCCGCCGCGTTGGCGAAGGCCATGGTGCGCAACAGGTCCCAGCCCGACAGCAGCCCGTGACACAGGGCGCCTCCGAACGCGTCGCCCGCCCCCAGGCCGTTGACCACCTTCACCGGCGCGGGCGCCACCTCGACCTCGCCGGAGGAGTCGGCGGCCAGCACGCCCTTGGGGCCCTGCTTCACCACCGCCAGGCTCAGGCCGCGCCGCACCAGCGCCCGGGCGGCCTCGCGCGGGTCGCGGGTGCCCACGGCGATCTCGGTCTCGTCCAGGTTGCCCACCGCCACCGTCGCCAGCTCCAGGGCCTCGCGCACCCAGGTCGTGGCCTTGCCGTGCGAGTCCCAGAACATCGGGCGAAAGTCCAGGTCCAGGACGGTGATGCCGTGGCGGTCGCGCGCCTGCAGCGCCTCCAGGGTGGCGGTGCGGCTGGGTTCGGCGCACAGTCCGGTGACCGTCACCCAGAAGACCTTGGCGGCGCGCACCGCGTCGAAGTCCACGTCGCCGACGGTCAGCTCCAGGTCGGGCGCCTTGGGAAAACGGTAGAAGTACAGCGGAAAGTCGTCGGGCGGGAAGATCTCGCAGAAGGTCACCGGAGTGGGCAGCTCCGGCACGGTGACCACGTACCGGTCGTCCACCCGGTACCCGGCCAGTGCCTTGTGGACGAACTTGCCGAAGGGGTCGGCGCCGGTCCCGGTGATCACGGCGGCGCTGTGCCCGTAGCGTGCCGCGGCGACCGCGACGTTGGTGGGACTGCCGCCCAGGAACTTGCCGAAGCTGGTGACGTCCTCCAGCGACATGCCGACCTGCTGGGGGTAGATGTCGACGCCGACCCGGCCCATGGTCAACACGTCGAAGCCGTCGCCCGGGGCGCCTTGGTGTGTGCGCATGGGAGCCTCCACCAGCCTCACTGCTGGATCTTTCGTCCACATCGGCTCACGCGCGCTACTAGCGCGCGCTAGTCCCGTTACGATGGCATGGAGCACCATCGATGTCAACATCCGCAGACCCCCGAGTTTTGATCATGGACGAGAAGGCAGGCAGCGCCCGCGGCATACCGCCGCGTCCCCGAAAACCCACGATGTCGGACGTGGCGGCGCGGGTCGGCGTTTCGCGCGCGGCGGTGTCGCTGGTCTTCCGCAACGCCCCGGGCGCCAGCGCCCGCACCCGCGAGCGGGTGTTTCGGGCCGCCGCCGAACTGGGCTACCGGCCCGACATCGCCGCGCGGCTTCTGGCCAGCGGGCGCAGCCGGATGCTCGGGGTGCTGTTCACCGTCCGCAATCCGTTCCATGTGGACATCGTGGAGACCATCTACCCGGCCGCCGAGGAACGCGGCTACGACATCGTGCTCAGCGCCCACGTGCCCGCGCGCGACGAACACAAGGCCATCGAGGCGCTGATCGGGCACCGCAGCGAGGCGCTGATCCTGTTGGGGCCCATCATTCCCGCCGCGGAGATCGCGGCCCTGGGGCGGCGGGTGCCGACGGTGGTGGTGAGCCGTCGGCTGCGCGGGGAGCCGGTGGACGTGGTCACCACGCGCGACCGCCCCGGCGTGCGCGAGGTGATGGAGTACCTGATCGGGCTGGGACACCGCGAGATCGTTCACGTGGACGGCGGTTCGGGACCGGGATCGGCGGAGCGGCGGCGCGTCTACCGCGAACTGATGCGCGGCCACGGCCTCGGGGACCGGGTGCGGGTGATCACCGGCGACCACACCGAGGAGTCCGGGGCGGCGGCCGCCGGCGCCCTGCTCGCGCTGCCGCGGCTGCCCACCGCCGTGTTCGCGGGGAACGACCTGTGCGCCATCGGCATGCTGGATGTGTTCCGGCGGGCCGGGATCAGCGTCCCCGAGCAGATCTCCATCGTGGGCTACGACGACAGCCGCATCGCCAGGCTGTCCCATATCGACCTCACCACGGTGCGCCAGGACGTCCCGCGGCTGGCCGAGGAGGCGGTGCGGGCCGCCGACGAACAGCTGGACGGCGCGCGAGAGGCCGGAGCCGAACTGCTGCTCGACTCCGGCCTGGTGGTGCGCGGCACCACCGCCCCGCCCCGGATGGGGTAAGTCGGCACCCACCAGCGCCGTGGTGGCGGGCTCGCGCAGCGCCCGCCGGGTCGGCAGCAGGGTGGCCAGATAGGCCATCGCGCCCACCAGCGCGGCGATCCCCGGGATGACCCACAGTGGACCCTGCGGCCACGGCAGCCCCAGCAGTCCGAGACCGAGGATCGACTGGGGGACGACCGACAGCAGCAGCCCGGCCCCCGTGGCGATCGCCGTCATGATGAGCGCCTCGCGCCGCATCATGAGGCGCACCTGGTCGCCGGTGGCGCCGATCAGCCGCAGCACCGCGAACTCGCCGCGCCGCCGCACCGTCGCCGCCACCAGGCTGTTGCCGACGCCGAGCAGCACGTATCCCAACAGCGCCAAGGAGACCACCTGGTTGACCCACTGGTCGGACGCGGGGGCGCCCGCGCCGAGGGCGGCGGCCCCGGGATCGGCGCGGCGCCCCGGGCGGTGGGCGGCCCAGCCTTGCACGGAGGCGCCGCCGCCCGAGGTCAACACGGCGTCGTATTGGCGGGTCGTGGTGTGGCGGGTGATCAGGTCGGTGGACGCGATGACCTTGCCGAAGCCGAAGCCGCGACGATAGGT
>NZ_DASQPW010000008.1:0-5310 GCF_035643755.1 Stackebrandtia sp.
CCGGCGCGTTCGGGGGCGGCGACCTCCCCCTCGGCGGTGCGTCGCAGCGTGGCCAGCTGGTTGTCCGTGGCGCCGAACGGCGACTCCCCCTCGACGGCGGCGAACAGCGTGGCGCCCAGCGAGAACACGTCGGAGGCCTCGGAGGGCTCGTCGCCCTGGGCGACCTCGGGCGCCAGATAGCCGGGGGTGCCCGCGAACAGGCCGTCGGTGGCGGTCAGGGTGGCCGCGCCGCGCACGTCGCGTGAGATCCCGAAGTCGCCCAGCTTGGCCCGGCCGTCGTCGGAGATCAGGACGTTGGCGGGCTTGATGTCGCGATGCAGGATGCCCTTGGCGTGCAACGCCTCCAGCGCGTTGGCGAGCTGGACGCCGACGGCGGCGGCCTGCTCCACCGACAGGCGGCCCTGCTCGGCGAGGCTGTGGCCGGTCGCGTACTCCATGACCAGCCACCACACGTTGTCCGAGCACACCACGTCGAACAGCGTGACCACGTACGGGTGGTTGAGGCGCGCGAGGATCTCGGCCTCGCGCTTGAGCCGCGCGACCCGTTCGCCGACGCCGACGCTGTCGTTGGACAGCGCCTGCTTGAGGGCGACCTGGCGGTGAAGCCGCTGGTCGGTGGCCCGCCAGACCACCCCGTTGCCGCCGGATCCCAGTTGCCTGTCGATCCGGTAGCGTCCGGCCACCAGTTGTCCTGCTCGCATTGCTTTCCGATCGTCCCAGGGGGCGTGGACTTCCGCCTTACTCACAATGGGCACCCACCATATGGCATCGCCGCGTCGAAATCGACCGTCCGTCTCGGGACCCCTCCCGGGGGGTCTCCCTTTGTATCGAACAACTTCATCGAAAGGTGCGAATCCCATGAAGATCAACCGCAACAAGAGGCTGGCGCTGGGCGCGGCGCTGCTGGTCACCGGCGCGGCGGCCGTCGTCGGCGGCCAGGCGTGGGCCGACGGGGCCTCGTCGTCGGCCGGAGGCGCCCAGGACTGCGACAAGAAGCCGTCCGAGATCCTCGACCTCGCCAACTGGTACCTGACCCTGCCGACCGGCGACGAAGGCCACCCCGACACCGTCGAGCAGCCCGACCTCGACGGCTTCACCGCCGACCCCTACTTCACGGCCAACGCCGACTGCGACGCCGTCCAGTTCCAGGCGCCCGTCAACGGGGTGACCACGGAGAACTCGAAGTACCCGCGCTCCGAACTGCGCGAGATGGACGGTTCGGACGAGGCGAGCTGGTCCTCCTCCGAGGGCACCCACACGCTGGTGGTCGAGGAGGCGTTCACCCATCTGCCCGAGCCAGGGGATGACGATCGGGACATCGTCGTGGGCGCCCAGATCCACGGCTCCGACGACGACGTGACGGTCTTCCGTTTGGAGGGCGACCAGCTGTGGAGCACCGATGAGGATGAGCCGCACGGCACGCTGCTTGACGAGCACTACACGCTCGGCACCAAGTTCGAGGCGAAGTTCGTCGTGGAGGACGGCAAGACCCACGTGTTCTACAACGGCGAGGAGAAGGCCACGTTGTCGAAGGACTACGACGGCGCGTACTTCAAGACGGGGGCATACACGCAGGCCAACTGCGACAACTCCGACCCGTGCGACGAGAGCAACTTCGGCCAGGTGGAGATCTACAGCGCCAAGGTCACCCACGAGTAGAACCACGAACGAGGAGTTTCGATCATGGTACGTATCCGTTCCCTCCGCCTTGCCCGAAACCGCGGGCGACTCGCGGCATCCGCGATCGGTATCGCGGGACTGGTGTTCGCCCTGGGCTTCGCCGTGTCGGCCAACGCCGACCCGGCGCGCGGGGCCGCGTCCGATCCGCACTCGTCCGACAGCCCGTCGGGCGAGCCGATGCCGCAGGGCGACCTGCCCGGCTGGAAGCAGATCTTCGCGGACGACTTCACCGAGCCGGCCGCGGTCGGTCAGTTCCCCGGCGACGCTTACGGCGACAAATGGAAGGTGTACCCGGACGGCTGGAACGACACCTCCGGCAACGGCACCTACTATCCGTCCAAAGTGGTCAGTGTCGCCGACGGCATGCTGACCAAGCACCTGCACACCGAGGACGGCATGCACATGGTGGCCGCGCTGCTGCCCAAGCTGAACGGCAGCGAGGACGGGCAGAGCTACGGCCGCTACAGCATCCGGTTCAAGTCGGACGCGATCTCGTCCTACAAGACCGCGTGGCTGCTGTGGCCGGACAGCGAACAGACGCCAGAGGACGGCGAGACCGACTTTCCGGAGGGCGATCTGGACGGCAAGATCGGCGCGTTCATGCACCACGCCGACCCGGACGGCGGCCAGGACGAGTTCGACACCGACGCCACCTACACCGATTGGCACACCGCCACGATCGAGTGGACGCCCGGCAAGGTCGTGTTCCTCCTCGATGACAAGGAGATCGGCACCTCGACCGAACACGTCCCCAGCAATCCCATGCACTGGGTGATCCAGACCGAGTCGTGCATCGGTTGCGGCGAGCCCGATGACGACATCGAAGGCGACGTCTCCATCGACTGGGCAGTCGCCTACTCCATGGAGTGACCCCGAAGGAGCTGTTCACATGCGAAAGCAACACCGACGTCGCCGCCTGGGGTGGTTTTCGGCCATCGCGGTCGTGGCGGTCGCCGCCCTGGCGGCGGCGCTCAACATCCTTCCCGCCCAGGCCGACTCGCACTCCGACGCGGGCGCGCTGCAGATCCTGCCCGGCAAGCTCATCGGCTCGGACTACCAGCCCGACAAGTTCTACGTCCGCCAGGGCGACGGCGAGTGGGAACTCACCTACACCCCCGGCTGGCAGGGCGACGGCTTCTCCGACCAGGTGCGGGGCTCGCTGTTGAACCTGCGCTCGGCCAACGCGGTGTTCGACGACGAGAGCGGAAAGATCACCGACTACGACCCCGACTTCACCGCCGCCAAGAACACCGACGACTTCGTCGCGCACCTCGACGACTACCGCGAGCACGGCCTGATGGCCACCGACGTCAACCTGCAGGGCGGCAGCCCGGGTTACGACGGCGCGAAGAACCCCGGGTTCAACAGCGACGGCTCGTTGAGGCAGGAGTGGATGGACCGCGCGGGCAAGGTGATTGAGGAAAGCGCCAAGCGGAACATGGTCGTGGTTCTGGGTTACTTCTATTTCGGACAGATTGGGGCGCTCGACGGCGACGACGCGATCCGCAACGCGGTCACCAACGTCACCGACTGGCTGATCAAGCACGAGTACCGCAATGTCGTCATCGAGATCGCCAACGAGCACAACGATGACGACTATCCCGACATCATCTCCTCCGACGACGGCATGGCCGAGCTGATCAAGTTGGCGCAGTCGCGTTTCGACGCCGCCGACTTCAAGCTGGCCGTCGGAGCCTCGCGCTGGGGCGACGGTTCGGGGCCGCAGGGCGCCGTCGCCGACGCCTCGGACGTGGCACTGATGCACTGCAACGGTTTGGACGCCGACAAGTGCGCACAAGCCGCCGAGGACAACCAGAATGAGTACGACTATCCCGTCGTGCTCAACGAGACCGACAACACCAGCGGCGAGTACGACGACGACACCCTCGCCGAGGACAACGCGTCGATCGACGCCATGGTGCCCACGGGCGCCAGCTGGGGATACATGCTCAATCAGTGGAACCAGTACGCGGCGTGCAAGTACCACGATGACTGTGGTTCGGCGGGTTTCGACTGGGCGTTGGGGTCGCAGCCGGGCACCAACGGCGACGGCGCGGACCTGCTGCGCAACTTCGCCCACGGCGTCTTGGACCATCTGCAGGGCGTGGCGTTCACGAAAGGCTGACGCCACGGACGATCGGGGACTCACCGCGGCGCGGTGAGTCCCCGCGTCGCGTCAACACCCAACAGAAGTACACATTGAAATACTTGACTTTCTTTCCTGTAAGTCGAATACTCGGGATGTTCGACTTCCCTTGTGCGGAAAGGAAACGCCGTGAGTACATCGCGAAGACGGCTTGCCGCCGGTGTCATCGCCGGATCGATCGTCGCGGCCATGGGGCTGCTGTCCACCTCGGCGTTCGCCGACGACACCGCCGTCACCGACGTGCGGCTGGCCCACGTCCCCGGCCCCGGCGCCGCCGATGCCGGACGGTCGGGCGCGGCGGCCGCGCCGCGGGCCGACGCCGAATGGACCGCCATCGCCGACCTGCCCACCGGAGCCCAGGACACCGCCGCGGCCTGGGTCGACGGACGCAGCTACGTGCTGGGCGGCTACTCGGCCTCCCAGCTGCACGCCACCGCCGCCGGCTACGCCTTCGACACCGCGAGCGGCAAGTGGGCCTCGATCGCCGACCTGCCCGCGGCGCTCATGCAGGCCCGCGCCGCCGTGGTCGGCGGGAAGATCTACGTCTTCGGCGGCTGGACCGACACCGACACCGTGGACACCGTGTACGTCTACGACCCCGGCGCCGACGCGTGGTCGAAGGCGTCGGCCATGCCCGAACCGCGCGCCGCCAGCGGCATCGCGGTCGTCGACGGCGCGGTCTACATCGTCGGCGGCTGCACCAGCGCCGACCCCGCCGTGTGCACCCCCGGCACCAACGTCTGGCGCTATGACACCTCCGCCGACAGCTGGCACAAGCTCGGCGACTACCCCGTGCCGTTCGCGCACGGCGCCTGCGGCGGGCCCGGCGGCGGCGTGGTGTGCGCCGGTGGCATCACCGACGACAACGGCAAGTCCCTGGCCAGCACCTACATCCTCAATGGAGACGCGTGGAAGGCGGGAGCCGACCTGCCGCGTCCCCTGTGGGCGATGGCCTCGACGGTCGCCGACGGAAACCTGATCGTCAGCAACGGCATCGTCAACGGCTCCAGCGTCACCAACGAGACCCTCGGCTTCGACCCGGCCGCCGGGCAATGGACCCCGCTGCCCGCGGCGGGGCAGCTGGCGTATCGGGGCTCGATGTCGTGCGGGCTGGTCAAGGCCGGCGGCCGCAACGGCCTCACCGTGGCCACCGCCGAGACTCTCCCGGGCTACACGGACTGCGGATCGTAGCGGCGGCCGGGGGCGAGCAGGCGCTCCAGCGCGGCCGACGATGCCACCGGGATGCCGTACTGGCGGGCCTTGGTCGCCTTGTGGGACATGGAGTCCGGGTCGGCGGCCAGCACCAGCGCGGTCCGCTTCGACACGTGGCCGGCGACCCGCAAACCGGCCTCGAGGCAGCGTCGCGACCAGTGCTCCTTCGACTCGGGGAACGCGCCGGTCAACACCACGATGTCGCCGGGACGCAGCGCGAACCGGCAGGCGCGAGCGGCGGCGGGCAGCGGCACCCTTCCCGCCAGCCGCAG
>NZ_DASQPW010000009.1:0-22189 GCF_035643755.1 Stackebrandtia sp.
TCGGTGGTGGCCATCGCCGTGTTGACGGCGATGAACCTGCGCGGCCTGCGGGAGTCGGGCACCGCCTTCGCCATCCCCACCTACGGCTTCGTCATCGGCATCTTCGCGCTGATCGCCACCGGGTTGTTTCGGATCTTCGTGCTGGGGCAGGACCTCCAGGCGCCCAGCGCGGGCATCACGATCGTCGGCGAGGACCAGGGGCTGGCCGGTATCGGGCTGGTGTTCCTGCTGCTGCGCACCTTCGCCTCCGGTTGTGCCGCGCTGACGGGTGTGGAGGCGATCTCCAACGGCGTGCCGGCCTTCCGTCCCCCCAAGGGAAAGAACGCCGCCACCACCCTGGTCATGATGGGCGGCCTGGCGGTCAGCATGTTCATGGGGCTGATCGCGCTGGCCAAGCTCACCGGCGTCCACATGGCCGAGAACCCGGGCTCCAAACTGATCGGGGTGCCGCACGGCTACGAGCAGGAGACGCTGATCGTCCAATTGGGACGAACGGTCTTCTCCGGCTTCTCTCCCGGCTTCGTCTACCTGACCGCCGTCACCGGTCTGATCCTG
This sequence comes from Stackebrandtia sp., assembly GCF_035643755.1. Taxonomy (NCBI): domain Bacteria; kingdom Bacillati; phylum Actinomycetota; class Actinomycetes; order Glycomycetales; family Glycomycetaceae; genus Stackebrandtia; species Stackebrandtia sp. The sequence continues at coordinate 556 of NZ_DASQPW010000009.1, forward strand.
GTGCTGGCGGCCAACACCGCGTTCAACGGCTTCCCGGTGCTCGGCTCGATCCTCGCCCAGGACCGCTACCTGCCCCGCCAGCTGCACACCCGCGGCGACCGGCTGGCGTTCTCCAACGGCATCATCCTGTTGGCGCTGTTCGCGATGGTGCTCGTGGTCGCCTTCGGCGCCGACGAGAACCGGCTGATCCAGCTGTACATCGTGGGCGTGTTCGTGTCGTTCGTGCTGTCGCAAAGCGGCATGATCCGGCACTGGAACCGCCTGCTGCGCACCGAGAAGGACCCGGTGAAGCGGCGACGGATGCGCCGATCCCAGATGATCAACACCTTCGGCCTGCTGATGACCGCCTCGGTGCTGGTCATCGTCATCGTCACGAAGTTCACCCACGGCGCCTGGATCTCCATCGTCACCATGGGCGTGCTGTACCTGATGATGCGCGCGATCCGGCGCCACTACCGCAAGGTGTCGCAGGAGCTGGCGGCACCGGAGGGCAAGGCGCCGCTGCCGGCGCGCAACCACGTCATCGTGCTGGTCAGCAAGGTGCACCAGCCGCTGATCCGGGCGCTGGCCTACGCCAAGGCCACCCGGCCCGACACCCTGACCGCGCTGACGGTCAATGTGGACGATGACGATACCCGTGCGCTGCAAGCCGAGTGGGATCGCCGCAAGATATCGCTGCCGCTGACCGTCGTGGACTCCCCGTACCGCGAGATCACCCGGCCCATCGTGGACTACGTGAAGTCCCTGCGCAGCGCCAATCCGCGCGAGGTGGTCACGGTGTTCATCCCCGAGTACGTGGTGGGGCACTGGTGGGAGAACCTGCTGCACAACCAGTCGGCGCTGCGGATCAAGAGCCGGCTGCTGTACGAGCCCGGCGTCATGGTCACCAGCGTGCCCTGGCAGCTGGAGTCCACCGAGTCGCGCAACCTCGACCGGCTCGACAACCGTCTGTCCGGCCGGAAATGATCGTCGACATCGGGCCGGTGGCGCACGGCGGCCACTGCGTCGCCCGCGCCGAGGGACGGGTCATCTTCGTGCGCCACGCGCTGCCCGGTGAACGGGTCCGCATCGAGATCACCGACCGGCGCGCGAAGTTCTGGCGCGCCGACGCCGTGGAGATCCTCGAGCCCTCGCCCGACCGCGTCGAGGCGCCGTGCCGCTTCGCCGGGCGCTGCGGCGGCTGCGACTTCCAGCACGCCGACCCCCGCGCGCAGCTCGACCTGAAGACCGCGGTGCTGCGGGAGCAGCTCACCCGCCTGGGCGGACTGTCCGCCGACGAGGTCGCCGGCTTCGCCGTCGAGGCGCTGCCGGGCGGTGCGCTGGGCTGGCGCACCCGGGTGCAGTACGCGGTCGACCGAACGGGCCGGGCGGGGCTGCGGGAACACCACTCCCACCGCGTCGTCCACATCGATGAATGCGTCATCGCCGACGAGCGCGTCCGCTCGGCGGGCCTGCTGCGGCAGCGCTGGCGCGGCTCGAACGTGCTGGGCGTGGTGGCCGGCGACGCCGACGAGCTGTCGGTGTACACCCAGCGCGACCGCCGCGGGCAGTCCCGCATGGTCTCCGGCCCCCGCGCCGTGACCCAGACCGTCCAGGGCCGACAGTTCACACTGGACGCCGACGCCTTCTGGCAGGTGCATCCGGCCGCCGCCGACACCCTGTCGCGGGTCGTCGCCGACCTGGCCACACCCGGTGCGGGACAGACGATCTGGGACCTGTACGCCGGGGCCGGGCTCTTCGCCGCCGCCCTGGCTCCCGGCGTGGGAGACTCGGGCACGGTGGTGGCGGTGGAGTCCGACCGCCGCGGCCGAGCCGCCGACAACCTCGCCGACCTGCCGCGCGCCGAGGTCCGCTACGGCGACGTCGCCGCGCTGCTGTCCGAGCTGCCCGACCCCGACACCGTCGTGGCCGACCCGCCCCGCACCGGCCTCGGCGCCGACCTCGTCGACGCCCTGGCCGCCGCCGACCCCCGCACGCTGATCTACGTGGCCTGCGATCCCGCCGCCCTGGCCCGCGACCTGAAGTCCTTGGCCTCGCACGAATACCGGCTCACCGCGCTGCGGGCCTTCGACGCGTTCCCGATGACCCACCACTTCGAGACGGTGGCCCGTTTCGAGCGCTGAGACGCGCCGTGAGGTCAGACCATCGCCGGTGCGGCATCGAAGCGCCGCAACAGCTCCGCGCGCCGCTGTGGCGACGTGAAGGCCGCGGCGAAGCCGCAACGCGTGAACTCCGCGATCTCCTTGTCGGACAACCCGAGCCGCTCGGCCAGCTCGTACTCGTGGGCGATGTCGGTGCCGAACTGGACGGGATTGTCGGTGCCCAGGGCCACCTTGACGCCCGCGTCCACCATGCGCCGCAGCGGGTGGTCGACGAGGCCGCCCACCGCGCCCAGCACCAGATTGGCCGTGACGCACACCTCCACGGTGATGTCGCGGGCGGCCAACAGGTCCAGCAGCCACGGCTCGTCGGTGGCGTGGGTGGCGTGGCCGACGCGGGTGACGCCCTCCATGCCGGCCACCGCCGCGATGTTGGCGACGGAGAACTCCCCGGCGTGGACGGTGACGCCGAGCCCGGCCTCGGCGGCGGCGCTGATCACGGTGCGGCCCGCGTGCCAGTCGGCCTCGGTGTTGTACGGCACGTTGAGCAGGTCGACGCCGGCCAGCCCGTCGGACGCCGCGCGGCGGCACTCCTCCAACACCCGGTCCAGCCGGTCGGGCTCGTGCCACAGCAGCAGCCCCGCCAGCGCCTCGGCCCTGAAGCCCGGGTGCCGGGCGTGCACGCGCTGCTCGGCGCGGCGGAACAGCGCCATGAATCCGGGCCGCAGGATGGTGTCGCTGCCGAAGCGCATCTCGGTGTAGCACGAACCCGCGGCGGCCGACTCGTCGAGCGCGTCGGCCACGCGCTCCACGAAGGCCTCGTCGGTGTCGGCCTCGGCGGGGGCCGGGAACACCCGGGACAGGCGCTGGAGGCGCGCCAGGCCCGGCGGCACCTCGGCGATCAGCGCGCGGCGCCAGGTCTTCCAGTCGAAGGGGCGGCGGCCGTGACGGCGCGCCAGCACGCGGTCAAGCCGCGGCGACCATTCCTGATGCATGTGGAGGTCGGCTTTGAGCATGTGCGGGATCATCTCACTGTGGGTGGCGGACTTCTGTATATCTACTCCCGGCGCGTCCGTGAGTGCCAGTGACGGTTATCCGACACTCGCGATCCGGCTCACCACGCCACCGCGCCACGAACGATTCGGCTTCGGCGAGGTCTAAAATCAGCCGTTATGGATCGCGCGGACGCCTCGAAACCCGGTGAAATACTCGCCACCATCTCCAGCCTCGCCGAGTACAAGAAACTCCCGGTGGAGGCGCTTCCCGCGCTGGCGGAGGAGATCCGTGACTTCCTGGTCGACCGGGTGTCGCGCACCGGCGGCCACATCGGCCCCAACCTGGGCGTCGTCGAGGTCACGATGGCCCTGCACCGGGTCTTCGACTCCCCGCACGACCGGATCGTCTTCGACACCGGCCACCAGTCGTACGTCCACAAGATACTGACCGGGCGCGCCGAGGGCTTCGACAGGCTGCGCAAGCGCGGCGGCCTGACCGGCTACCCGAACCAGTCCGAGAGCCGCCACGACCTGGTGGAGAACTGCCACGCCTCCACCGCATTGTCCTATGCGGACGGCATCGCCAAGGCGCACGTGGTGCGCGGCGAGGACCGCCACGTGGTGGCCGTGGTCGGCGACGGCGCGCTGACCGGCGGCATGTGCTGGGAGGCGCTCAACAACATCGCCTCCCGCAAGGACCTGCCCCTGGTGATCGTCGTCAACGACAACGGGCGCTCCTACGCGCCCACCATCGGCGGCCTCGCCAACCACCTGGCCACCCTGCGGCTCAACCCGACCTACGAGAAGCTGCTCGACACCGTCAAGGAGACCCTGGGCCGCACCCCGGTGGTGGGCCCGCCGCTGTTCGAGGCCATGCACGCCGTCAAGCGCGGCATCAAGGACGCCGTGGCCCCGCAGGCGATGTTCGAGGACCTCGGGCTGAAGTACGTCGGCCCCGTCGACGGGCACGACCTCGACACCATGATCAGCGCGCTGGAGCGCGCCAAGGGCTTCGGCGGCCCCGTCATCGTCCACACCATCACCCGCAAGGGCAACGGCTACGCGCCCGCCGAGGACGAGCCCGACGACCGCATGCACCAGTCCAACGCCTTCGACCCCGACACCGGGCAGGCGCTGCCGGGCGGCGGCGGCGTCAAGTGGACCTCGGTGTTCGCCGAGGAGCTGGTGGCCGTGGCCGACGAGCGCACCGACGTCGTCGGCATCACCGCGGCGATGGCCAAGTCCACCGGGATCAGCAAGCTGGCCGACAAGCACCCCGAGCGGGTCTTCGACGTCGGCATCGCCGAGCAGCACGCCGCCACCTCGGCGGCCGGGCTGGCGCTGGGCGGCATGCACCCGGTGGTGGCGGTCTACTCCACCTTCCTGAACCGGGCCTTCGACCAGGTGCTGCTGGACGTCGGCATGCACCGGCTGCCGGTCACCTTCGTGCTGGACCGCTCCGGCATCACCGGGCCGGACGGCCCCAGCCACTACGGCATCTGGGACATGGCGGTGTTCCGGGTGGTGCCGGGGATGCGGATCGCCGCGCCCCGCGACGCCGCGACGCTGCGCGAGGAGTTCCGGGAGGCGATCGCCGTCGACGACGGCCCCACCATCGTGCGGATCCCGACCGGCGCCGTGGGCGCCGACCTGACCGCGCTGGAGCGCGTCGGCGGCGTGGACGTGCTGGCCCGCGACGGCGCCCAGGACGTGCTGCTGGTGGGCTGCGGCTCGATGGTCACCGTCGCCATGGAGGCGGCGGCCCGCATCCGCGAACACGGCTTCGGCGTCACCGTGGCCGACCCGCGCTGGGTGGCCCCGGTCCCCGAGGCCCTGGCGGACATGGCGTCGGCGCATCGACTCGTGGTGACCGTCGAGGACGGCGTGCGCACCGGCGGCTTCGGCGACGCCCTGGCCAAGGCCATGCGCGACGCCGGCGTGACCACCCCGCTCAAGGACCTCGGGGTTTCCGCCGGCTGGCACCCGCACGGCTCCCGCGACGAGCTGATGGCCGATCTGGGCCTCACCGCGCAGGACGTGGCCCGGGTCGCCACCGAGGCGCTGGTCCGCCTCGACGGCAGCGACGCGGCCCTGCGCGTGTGACCCGAAACGTCAAGGGCCCCCGACGCGATGTCGGGGGCCCTTTTTTGGGTGAGCGAGGAGGATGGTCTAGCGGTTGATCTCCCGGATGACGTCCCAGGCCAGGTCCTGCCACTGGCCGTAGGCGTCGGGGAAGGCCGAGCCCTGCACGGTCTGCGCGGCGTTGCCCAGCGGCATCGACGTCCAGCCGCCCACCTTCTTCAGGGAGCGGTAGAACGTCTTGGCCGAGTAGTCGGCGGTCATGCACTGCTTGACCGTGCCCCAACCCATGCTGGGCCGCTGCTGGAACAGCCCCACCGAGTCGAAGTCGGAGCCGAGGCCCTCGTTGGCGTAGCCCTGCGACTCGGAGATGGCCGTGGACGCCAGGTTGCGCAGCTTGCTCTCCTGCATGGCCGTCATGAGCGCGACGGCCTGGCCCCGCCGGGAGACGCGCAGGTCCTCGCCGGCGTTGACGATCCGGATCGCGTTGTTCATCTGCGCGTGGGACAGGCCGTGCACCGGCCGCGGCCGGTGCTTGCGCTTGGCGTGGTTGGCGGCCGGGGGGTCGTCGCGCTGGCTGGAACGGTCGCTGGAGCGGTCGGAGCGGGCGCCGGAATCGGCGTGGCCCTCGGCGGCCAGTTGGCTGGTGTTGCTGGTTGCTGGTTCGGGAACGGTCGCCGGGGCGAGCCCCAGGAGGCCGAGGCCGAGGACGGCGGTGCCGCCGGCCCCGGCGATGCCGCGCCAGAAAGCGGCGGGCAGTCCGGTGCGCTCGCCGTTTCCGGCGCGCAGTGGGTGCAGTGGTCGGTGGATCAACCCTCGGGCCAGTCGGGGGAGGGCGCTGAACACCGGGCTGAGCCCGAGCTCGATGGCGCGCAGCCGGTGGCGTCCGTGATAACCGGGATGGAGGGATGCTTCCATGTCGCGGGATTTTTGCTCGCGGTCTGTTGGCATTCGGCCACCCTAGGCGGCGATTTCGCAGGTGAACAGCGCCGAAAGAGCGACATGACATTGATGAGTATGAGTAAGTATTCGGATTGACCACGCCCTCCGATTTGTTCGTTATGACCGTTATGTGGGCGTTTCGGGCCACTGCGGACGGAGTCGGGTTCTTTGTCGTCCCCCGGCCGTGGAACCTCGTGTGGTCCGTCCGGGCGAGTTACGCCGTTGTGATTCGACTTTGTGATCCTGGACATACTTGTCCCCGAACGGGGTGAGCGCGTTCACGAAAGGGGTATAAACCCCGAGAAACTGTGGCGCCACGCACCGTAGCCGGGGTGGACGCCGACCCGTAACCTGTGCGTCATGCGGGTACTGGTGGTTGAGGACGAGAAAGCCCTGGCCGAGGCGATCGCGCGCGGCCTGCGGCGCCACGGCTGCGCCGTGGACGTCGCCCTCGACGGCCACAGCGGCCACCACGAGGCCGTCACCACCCGGTACGACGTCGTGATCCTGGACCGCGACCTGCCCGGCATGCACGGCGACCAGATCTGCGCCGACCTCGCCCAGCGCGGCCTGCTCGCCCGGGTCCTGATGCTCACCGCCTCCAGCACCCTGGCCGACCGGGTGTCCGGCCTCAACCTGGGCGCCGACGACTACCTGGCCAAGCCCTTCGCCTTCGCCGAACTGGTGGCGCGCGTCCAGGCGCTGGCCCGGCGCTCCACCCCGCCCGCGCCGCCGGCGCTGCGATTCGCCGACGTCGAGCTGCACAGCGCCGGCCACCGCGCCACCCGGGCCGGGCGACGGCTCGACCTGACCCACAAGGAGTTCGGGGTGCTGCGGGAGCTGCTCAAGGCCGCGGGGTCGTACGTGTCGGCCGAGGAGCTCCTGGAATCGGTGTGGGACGCCCACGCCGACCCCTTCACGTCCACGGTGCGGGTCACCATGCGCACCCTGCGCCGCAAGCTCGGCGAGCCGCCGCTGATCGAGAACCTTCCCCGGGTCGGCTACCGGATCGCCGCGACCGTCGCCGAGCCGTCGGGCCGCGTCGAGTGAGGCCGGGCTGGCTGCCCGCCCTGCGGCTGCGCCTGGCGGCGTGGATCGGCGGTACCGCGTGGGAGGCCGCGGCGATCCGGCAGCGCCGCTTCGTGTCCAACGCCAGCCACGAGCTGCGCACGCCGCTGGCGGTGATGCGCACCGAGATCGACGTGGCACTGTCCAATCCGGACGATGACGTGGCGGAGCTGCGCGCCATGGCCGAGGTGGTGCGCGACAACTGCGACCGGATCAACGACCTCATCGAGTCGCTGCTGTGGCTGGCCCGCGCCGAGGCCGAACGGGAGCAGTGCCTCACCAACGCGGGGCGCACCGACCTGGGGGAGTGCGCCGCGGCCGCCGTGGCCGTGGCCCGGCCGGCGGTCGACACCATGGAACTGTCGCTGGCGGTGTCGCGGCTTCCGGCACCCGTGCGCGGCGACGCCGTGCTGCTGGAGCGCGCGGCGGGAAACCTGGTGGAGAACGCGATCCGCCACAACGTCCCGTCCGGACGGATCTGGGTGCTCACCGGCAACGACGCCACCACCTCCTGGCTGGTGGTGGGCAACACCGGCTCGGCGGTGGACGCGGCCACGGTGCCGCGGCTCTTCGAGCCCTTCAACCGGGGCGGCGAGGCGCGCGTCGGGCGGCGCGGCGCCGGGCTCGGCATGTCCATCGTGCGAGCGGTGTGCCGGGCGCACGGCGGCCAGGTCACCGCCCGCGCCCTGCCCGGCGAGGGCGGCCTCGAGGTGCGCCTGGAGATCCCGGTGGCCGGCCCCGACCCGCTGTCCGCTTAGTGGGATCGGATTGCCGAAATGCGGGACGGCTCCGGTAGGGTGGCGCGGTCGGATACCACCAACGAAGGGAACGGGCGCGCCCATGACGCGGATCGCGGTGATCGCCGGGGACGGCATCGGTGTCGAAGTCACCGAGCAGGCGCGCAAGGTGCTCGACGTCGCGCTGCCCGGCCACGAGGCCACCGAGTACGACCTGGGCGCGCGGCGCTACCACGCCACCGGCGAGATCCTCCCCGAGACCGTACAGTCCGAACTGGACCAACACGACGCGATCCTGTTGGGCGCCATCGGTGACCCGTCCGTGCCGCCGGGCGTCCTGGAACGCGGCCTGCTGCTCAGGCTGCGCTTCGACTTCGACCAGTACGTCAACCTGCGCCCCTCCAAGCTGTGGCCCGGCACCGCCTCCCCGCTGGCCGATGTGAAGCCCGGCGAGGTCGACCTGGTCGTGGTGCGCGAGGGCACCGAGGGGCTGTACGCCGGGGCCGGCGGCTCCATGCACACCGGCACCTCCGCCGAGATCGCCACCGAGGAGAGCCTCAACACCCGCTACGGCACCGAGCGCGTGGTGCGCGACGCCTTCGAGCGCGCCCTGCGCCGCGAACGCCAGCACCTCACCTGCGTCCACAAGACCAACGTGCTGTCCCACGCCGGCGGCCTGTGGCGCCGCACCTTCACCGAGGTCGCCGAGGAATACCCGGACGTCACCTGCGACTACCAGCACATCGACGCCGCCGCCATGTTCCTGGTCACCCAGCCGCAGCGCTTCGACGTCGTCGTCACCGACAACCTGTTCGGCGACATCCTCACCGACATCGCCGCCTCGGTCACCGGGGGCATCGGCCTGGCCGCCTCCGGCAACGTCAACCCCGACCATTCGCATCCGTCGATGTTCGAGCCGGTGCACGGCTCGGCGCCCGACATCGCCGGAACCGGCGTCGCCGACCCGATCGCGGCGATCATGTCCACGTCACTGCTGCTGGACCACCTCGGCCAGCCCGTCGCCGCGGTCGCGGTGACCCAGGCCGTGGCCGCCGAACTGTCCGGGCGAACCCCGGGCGAGGCGATCGCCACGGCCGCCGTGGGCGACCGAGTAGCCCAGCGAGTAGCCGACATCCTCGGCTGACTCGCGGGGAGTCTTCCACTGTCGAAAGCACCCCGGCGGGTATCCGTCACGGGGCGCTGTGTCGTGTCACCGACTGTTCCCGCCGACGGCCTTACCGGGACTCCTTAACGAAAGGTAAGTTCGGATGACAACGACCAATCTCGCGCGCGCCGCCGAAGTGGACGCGCGTCCTATGACAACGACGTCTCGTGGAGGTCTCATCATGAGCGGCAGCGACCTACCCCAGTTCGACATTCGGCCCAACCCGGCGCCGCGGTCGGCGGCCGAGCGCGCCGCGGTGCTGGCCGAGCCCGGCTTCGGGAGCACCTTCACCGACCACATGGTCACGATCCGCTACACCGAGGCCGACGGTTGGCACGACGCGCGAGTGGAGCCGTTCGGCCCGCTGTCGCTGTCGCCGGCCACCGCGGTGCTTCACTACGCGCAGGAGATCTTCGAGGGCCTGAAGGCCTACCACCGTGCCGACGGCAAGATCGGCCTGTTCCGGGCCGAGGAGAACGCCCGGCGCTTCCAGCGTTCGGCGTACCGCATGGCCATGCCGCAGCTGCCCGAGGAGTGGTTCCTGGCCTCGCTGCAAACGCTGATCGATGTGGACTCCGACTGGGTTCCCGACGGCGAGGACACCAGCCTTTACCTGCGCCCCTTCATGTTCGCCTGCGAGGAGTTCCTCGGGGTGCGTCCGGCCAAGGAGTTCCTGTACTGCGTGATCGCCTCCCCGGCGGGCGCCTATTTCAAGTCGGGGCCGAAGCCGGTGAGCCTGTGGGTGTCGGCCGACTACACCCGCGCCGCGCCCGGCGGCACCGGGTCGGCCAAGTGCGGCGGCAACTACGCCACCTCGCTGCGTCCCCAGGCCGAGGCGATCGAGAACGGCTGCGAGCAGGTGGTGTTCCTGGACGCGGTGCATCGCAAGTACGTTGACGAGCTCGGCGGCATGAACATCTTCTTCGTCTACGGCGACCAGAAGAAGATCGTCACGCCCGAACTCGGCACCATCCTGGCCGGGGTCACCCGCGACGCGGTGTTCGCGCTGGCCCGCGACGCCGGGTACACGGTGGAGGAACGCCAGTACGGGATCGACGAATGGCGCGCCGGCGCCGCCGACGGCAGCCTCACCGAGGTGTTCGCCTGCGGCACGGCCGCGGTGCTCACCCCGGTGGGAACGGTGCGCGACCACACCGGCGAGTTCAGCGTCTCGACCGGCGAGGCGGGCCCGCTCACCAGGCGGCTGCGGCAGTCCCTGCTGGACATTCAGCACGGCAAAGCCGCCGACCCCTACGGCTGGACCTCCGTCGTCGGCTAGGGCACCGACTTGATCTTCCACACCAGCGCCCCGCCGATCACGGTGATCACCGCGGTCAGCGCGTACAGGCCGGTGTAGCCGCCGAGCCCGGCGACGATCGGGGCGGCCAGCGCCGGGCCGAGGACCTGGGGTGCGGAGTTGGCGATGTTGATGACGCCGAGGTCCTTGGCGCGGTCGGTGGCCGCGGGCAGGACCTCGGTGATCAGCGCCTGGTCCACCGCGAGGTAGACGCCGAAGCCGGCGCCCATCACCCCGGCGGCGACCATGGACATCGGCCAGGTGTGCCAGAAGGTGAGCAGCAGGGCCGCCACGGCCATCACGACCGCCGAGACGGTGACCAGCGACCTGCGGCGTCCGATGCGGTCGGACAGGATGCCCCCGGCGACGGAGGTGGCCACGACGCCCAGGGTGTAGATGACCGTGAGGATCAGGACGCCCTCGTCGGAGGTGTGCCCGGGAAACAGCCGGTCGTAGCGCACCGCGTCCTGCAGGAAGAACAGCAGGTAGAGGGTGCCGGTGGCGTTGCCCAGCATGATGAGGAAGCGGGTGATCCAGGCCCAGGCGAAGTCGGGGTGCCGCCGGGGGCTGATCCACAGGCCCGCCAGGATCTTCCGCCACGACACCGCGGGCGCCGCCGAGCGCGGCAGCGGCGGGTCGGGGGTGGTGAGGACGAAGGGCAGGCCCAGCGCCACGGTCATGATCCCGATGGCCAGGTAGCCGCTGGCCATGCCGGTCACCAGCATCGTCACGATGGCCGCGCCCATCACGAGGCCCAGTGCCTGCGGAAACCCCATCCAGCCCGACACCATGGCGCGCTGGCGCACCGGCACGTGGTCCGGCACGGCGGCGTTCAGGCTGGCGTAGGCGCCGTTGAGGGCGGCCTGCGCCACGCACCATCCGATGGCGACGCCCAGCACGGTGGTCTGGACGCCCAGGAAGGCCAGCGCGATCGCGCCGAGGATGAGGCCGCCCAGCGTCCAGGGGTGGCGGCGCCCGAGGCGGCCGGTGGTGCGGTCGGACAGGGCCCCGGCGATCGGGTTGGCGAACACCGACACCAGCGCCCCGGCGCCCGACACCCAGCCGAAGGTGGCCACCTTGGTGGACGGGTCGATGTGCGCCAGTTGCAGGGGAAGCAGCACCTGGATCGGGGTGTAGAAGGACATGTACACGCCGAGCACGGCGGCGGTGATCCCGCCGATCCACACCGGCCCCACCTTGTCGCGCGGTTCGGCGAGGGCGACCGGTCGGTCGTCGGTGGTCATGCGCGTTGCCCGGCGATCAGCGAGGCGTACCAGTCGAAGGACGCCCTGGGGGTGCGGGTACCCGAGTCGATGTCGGTGTGCACCAGACCGAAGCGCTGGTGGTAGCCCTCGGCCCACTCGAAGTTGTCCATCAGTGTCCACACCAGATAGCCGCGGACGTCGGCGCCCTGGTCGACGGCGTCGGCGACGGCGCGCACGTGGGCGTCGAGGTAGTCGACGCGGGCGGTGTCGTCGGGGGCGGCGGCGAAGGAGCAGCCGTTCTCGGTGATCCACAGTGGGGGCAGCGCGTCGCCGTAGTCGCCGGTGAGCTCCAGCAGGGTCCGGGTGAGTCCCGACGGGACGATCGGCCAGCCGAACTCGGTGTGCTCGACGCCGTCGACATCGACGAACGCGAAGGGCAGCGGGCCGTCGCCGGCGGCGGCCACCCGGGTGGGGTTGTAGTAGTTGACGCCCAGCCCGTCCAGCGGCGCCGCGATCGCCTCCATGTCTCCATCGTGGATGATGTCGCCGAGGTCGACGCCGAAGGCGCTCAGGTCGGGGTATCGCCCGAGCACCACCGGGTCGGTGAACAGCCGCCGGTGCAGGGTGTCGTAGACCCCGGCCGCCGCGACGTCGGCGCCGGAGTCGGAGGCGGGCACGGCGGGGGAGTAGCTGTTGGTCAGCAGCACCCGCCGGGCCCCGGCGGCGCGCAGTCGCCGCGCCGCCAGGCCGTGGCCCAGCAACTGGTGGTGCGCCACGGGAAGCGCCTCCAGAAGCAGCTGCCGCCCGGGGGCGTGGCTGCCCAGCGCGTAGCCCAGCGCCATGTGCTCGAAGGGCTCGTTGAGGGTGATCCAGTCGTCGACGCGGTCGCCGAGCCGCTCGGCCACGGCGGTGGCGTAGTCGGCGAGGCGCTCGGCGGTGTCGCGGTTCAGCCAGCCGCCGGCGTCTTCGAGCGGCTGCGGCAGGTCCCAGTGGTACAGCGTCGGCATGGGGGCGATCCCGGCCGCCAGCAGCGCGTCCACCAGCCGCTCGTAGAAGTCGAGGCCCCTGGTGTTCACCCGAGCGCCGCCGTCGGGCACCACCCGGGTCCAGGAGATGGAGAACCTATATATATCGACACCGAGGCGTCGGAGCAGGTCCACGTCCTCCGGCATCCGGTGGTAGTGATCGCAGGCGACGTCGGCGGTGTGTCCGTCGCGAATGGTGCCCGGGGCATGGCTGAAGGTGTCCCAAATGGACGTCCCGCGCCCGTCCTCGCGGACGGCCCCCTCGATCTGGAAGGCCGAGGTGGCCACCCCCCAGCGGAATTCGCGCGGCAGGCGCGGAATGGGCGACATCGGGACCTCCGGTGAGAATATGAAAAAGTCTCATGAACCTACCAGCTCGGTGTCGGCATTCCAAGTGGTCAACTCCCACGCCGCCGACTTCCGAGACGATAGGGTGCCACACTGAACTGGGATTCACTTTCGCGTTCCTGACGGCTCTACGCACCCGCGAGGGGGAGATTTGGTGGTCGACGGTGCGGTTCGGCTCAACAGGTTCGGTTGGGAGCGCGGGAAGGTCTGGTCGACGCTGGTCATGGCGCTGGCCATATTCGCCCCCGTCATCTTGTGGACACAGTGGAACAACATGGTGTCCGGACAGGAGGAACTCCGGGCCGGGAGCCGTATCATCCTGTCGGCGACCCCGCCGCCCATGGCACCGTCCGAAGAGGGCATCGTCAGCCTCTCCATTCCCGGCAACGGTTGGACCGTCGACACCGGCTCCAGCAAGCCCGCCGAGCGCGTCCTCGTCCATTCCCCCATGGTGGTGAGCTTTTCGGCGGTGGCCGGCGTCAAGGACATCGGGGTGCTGTTCGACCGCAAGAAGCGCGATCTGGCCGACGGCAACCCGTCCATGTTCACCACCGACGTCAAGTCGTACACCTCGCCGAAGGGCCTCAAGGGACTGTGGGGCGACCTCACCGGGGAGCGCTACGGCGGCGCCCTGGTCGTGGTGGGGCGCGGCAGCGTGGCCGCGGTGCTGGAGGTGACCGGCCCGCTGGGGCACCTGGACGGCGAGATGGACTCGATCCACGACATCCTGTCCTCGTTGGAGGTGTCGACATGACCAATGTGGAGCGTATCGTCGTGGAGGGGCAGGGCAGCTTCGTCCGGGTCCGCAAACCCGCCTACTGGCTGTACGTGGCGCTGGTCGGCTTCGGGCTGATCAGCATGGGCACCACCATGTCCAGCGCGGTGTCGGTGCTGTCGACGGCGCTGTGGATCTCGGCGCTGCTCAACGGCGCGATGGCCGCGGTGTTCATCTGGGTGCTGGCCCGCATGGACCTGTTCGAGCGCGAGCCCGCCGCCGCCCGGGCCGCGGCGTTCGTGTGGGGCGCGCTGGTGGCCACCTCGCTGGCGATCATCGCCAACAACAACCTGCTGTCGCTGTTGACCAAGCTGTTCGGCGCCGGCTTCGCCGCCAAGTGGGGCGCGGCCCTGGCCGGCCCGACCGACGAGGAGTGGCTCAAGTTGATGGGCGTGATCATCCTCGTGTTGATCTGCGGCGAGCACTTCAACCGCTCCATCGACGGATTGATCTACGGCGCGATGTGCGGGCTCGGCTTCCAGGTCATGGAGAACATGGTCTACGCCATCAACAACGCCTTCTCCAACCCCAACAGCGACTTCACCGGCGCGGTGTCCATCACGGTGATGCGCATCCTGGTCGCCGGTCCCTGGAGCCACCCGATCTACAGTGGAGTGGCGGGCCTCGGGGTCGCCTACGCCGTGACCACCAAGGGAAAGCGCCCGGTGATACAGCGCTACGCCGTGGCCGCGGGGCTGTTCGTGCTGGCGTGGCTGATGCACGCGCTGTGGAACTCGCCGCTGCCGCGCGACCTGCCCGGCGGCCTCAACGCCCTGGTGATCTACGCCAAGGGCGGGTTGATCCTGGTGTTCTTCCTGGTGCTGTACCGCTACGCCGCCAACTACGAGTGGAAGTGGTTCGGCCGCATCATGACCGGCCAGCCCGAGTCGATCATCACGTCCGAGGAGCTGGAGTCGATGCGCACCCTGGGGACCCGGCGCCGGGCGCGGCGGCAGGCCGAGTTCACCTACGGCCCCAAGGGACGCAAGCTGGTGCAGCGGATGCAGCGCGCCCAGCTCGAGCTCGGCGAGGCGCTGGCGCGGGCCCGGCGGGCCGAGAAGGACCCGCGGCACGCCCTGGACGTCACGGTGGCCGGCCGCAACGTCCACAGTATCCGCACCGAGCTGGAGGCGGCCCGCACGATCGGGCGGGACAAGCCCCGCGGCAAGGCGGACACCGGGCCCGGCTAAAAAGGAACGCGTGTCCGACGCCAAGCAGCTTCCCGAATACGCCGACCGCGTGCTGTCGGTCGCCGAGCTCATCCCGCCCGGCAGGGTGATGACCTACGGCGACGTCGCCGAGTGGCTGGGCGAGGGAGGACCGCGTCAGGTGGGCCGCGTGATGTCGCACTACGGCGGGTCCGTCACCTGGTGGCGCGTGGTGCGATCCGACGGGGTCCTGTTGCCCGGCCACGAAACCGAGGCGCTGGCGTGCTACCGCGAGGAGGGCACGCCGCTGCGCTACACCAGCGCCGAGGGCCACCTGCCGCGCGTCGACATGTCCCGGGCCCGCTGGAACGGCGAGGCTGCATAATCGTGCGGGCGATACAGAGAGGCGAGACATGGACGCGGGCCAGGTGCTCCACCAGCGCTACCGGCTGATCGGGCGGATAGCCAGTGGCGGCATGGGGGAGGTGTGGCGCGCCGAGGACCAGGTGCTGCACCGCACCGTCGCCATCAAGATCCTGCACGCGGCGCTGGCCGCCGACCCGCAGTTCCAGCAGCGCTTCATCCAGGAGGCGCGCGCCCTGGCGTCGCTGAACGCCCCGGGCCTCATCGACCTGTACGACGCCCGGTCCGAGCCCGGCCCCGACGGCGTGCCGCTGTCGTATCTGGTGATGGAGCTGGTGAACGCCCCGCCGCTGTCGGCGGTGCTGGCCGAGCGCGGGCGCCTGGATCCGGCGACGGTGATGGACATCCTGCGGCAGTGCGCCACCGCCCTGCAGGCCGCGCACGGCGCCGGGATCGTGCACCGCGACATCAAGCCCGCCAACATCCTGCTGGCGGACGACGGCACCGTCACCGTGATCGACTTCGGCATCGCCCGGCGCGGCGGCAACGCCGCCCTGACGCGGGCGGGCTCTGTGATCGGCACCGTCGAATACGCCTCGCCCGAGCAGCTGCGCGGCGAGTCGCTCACCGGGTCCAGCGACCTGTACTCGCTGGGTGTCGTCGGCTACGAGTGCCTCACGGGGCTGCCGCCGTTCCACGGCGACACCGCCGGGGTCATCGCCGCGCAACTCAACCGCGAGCCCCCGCCGCTGCCCGATGCGGTGCCCGCGTCCGTGCGCGACGTGGTGACGCGGGCGCTGGCCAAGGAGCCGTCGCGGCGTTTCGGTTCGGCGTCGGATCTGGCCTCGGCGTGCGCCGCGGCGGCCTCGGGGACCCGGGTGATGCCGATCGGTCACGCCGTGCCGCCGGTGCCGCCCACCGAGGAGGTCGAGTACGACGCGCCGGTCGAGGAGGCGCCGGTACCGGTGGATCGCCTGCTGCGCAAGCGAACCCTCACCACCGTGGCGATCACGCTGGGAGTGGTGATCGTCATCGTGGTGGCGGCCGGGCTGGCCTGGTGGATCGGACGCCAGGGCTCGGGTCACCAGGCGACCGGCCACTCCTCGTCGAAGGCGTCGCACTCGTCGTCCTCGCCGAGCCCCACGGGACCCGCGGGCCCGACCGATTCCACCCTGGCCAGTGCGGACTCCGGCGACTGCCTGGGCATCGACTACGGGATCTTCTCCGACGACGCGGTCCTCACCGACTGCGGCGGCGGGCCCACGAAGTTCGAGTTCGTGGCCGATTCCGCCAACAAGGGCGTCTACCAGATCGTCAACGACGACGACGGCGACAAGGTCTGTCTGAACTGGAAGTACGGCGACGACGAGCTGTCGCCCGGCGACTGCGACTTCGACACCGCCTGGGCCTTCACGTGGATGGAAACCAGGGGCGGCAAGGACGTCTGGCAGCTCCACAGCGTCACCAACAGCAAGTTCTGCCTGACCGCCGGGGTCGACTATCCACAGGGGCAGGAGTGCGACGCCGACGCCAACCAGCGGTGGGGGACTCAGGCGGCGGGCTGAGGCGCGGCCTCGCGCGGCGTCCACACCGGCAGCGCCCGCACGCACAGGTACAGCAGGTATCCCAAGGGCGCCAACAGGATCGTCAGGATCAGGATCGGCGCCATCGCCAGCGGGTGCACGCCGCGCCTGCGGGCGTCGAGGTATTCCCAGCGGCCCATGAACAGGTCGAAGGCGATGAAGTGCGCCCATCCCAGTGCCGCCCCGGCGGGCGTGCCCAGCAGGTGGGCGACGCCGTCGAGACTGGGCTGGGTGACGGCGGGCAGCACGGTGCCCAGGATCGGCACGATCAGGGCGGCGTAGATGAGCGCGGCGGGCACCGCGATCAGCGGGGAGGCGATGATCCGCCGGGTCCACCTCCAGGTGGGCAGCGCGATCATCAAAAGCCAGAACGGTCCGGCCACATAGGTCAACAGGTTCATCGCGAGGGCGTTCACCGGCACTCCTGAAAAGATGGATAACTAAGCTATCCGCTTATGGATAGCGACAGTATCCGATCGCGCGGCGTTCGGCAAACGGCGCGGCTCAGCCGTCCTCCTTGTCGATCGCGACACCCACCACGTCGGGCTGCTCGGCGAGCGCGGCCGTGAGCTTGGCGATCGAACCACGTCCCCGCAGCGTCAGCGTGGTGGAACGCGACCCCTCCTCGCGCTCGGTGCTGACCTCGGTGACGGTGAATCCCCGGCCGGTGCACAGCGCCAGGGCCGCCGCCAGCGCCGAACCGGCCGTGTAGGTGACCTTGAGGCGCCCGGAACGCTTGGCGTGGCGGCCGATCATCCGCTCCAGCGGCGTCAGGCCCGACAACACCGCGACGTGAAGCACGGTGACGCCGACGGCGATCAGCGGCATGCCCGCCCCGCAGGCCATCGCGATGGCGGTGGTGACCCAGATGGACGCGGCGGTGGTGATCCCGAAGACCAGGTCGCGGCGGAGGAAGATCACCCCGGCGCCCAGGAAACCGATGCCCGACACCACCTGCGCGGCCACCCGCGAGGTGTCGGCGACCTCGCCGTTCAGCGGCACGAACCCGTACTTGCTGACGACGGTGAACAGCGCCGCCCCCAACGCGATCAGCGCGTGGGTGCGCATCCCGGCGGGCTTACCCTCGAACTCCCGCTCGGCGCCGATCACGGCGCCCAGCAGCAGGGCCAGCGCCAGTTCGCCCACGTGTGTCCACCACATCGCCTTTGAGGCTACGCCGTGGTGAGCAGGGTGTCCCGCAGGTTGGCGACGGTCGCGGCGTCCACGTCCAGGCCCTTGTGGACGAACGAGGCGAAGTCGCCGAAGCGGGCGTCGGCCTCGTCGAAGGCGGCGGCGAGGTAGTCGGCGTGCTGGACCACCAGCGGTGCGAACAGCTCCGCGTCGATGTCGGCGGACGACAACGCCGCCAACTGTTTGCGGGCCACGGGACCGAAGTACTCATTGGACAGCATGTAGTCGGCGAGGATGTCCTCGCGCGGCACCCCCAGCAGCCGCAACACGATCGCGCTCATCCACCCGGTGCGGTCCTTGCCCGCCGTGCAATGGAACAGCAGCGGCAGCCGGGGCGCCGCGGCGATGGTGCGCAGCGCCGTGGCGAACTGGGCGCGCTCGGCGGTGCCGGCCACGAAGCACCGGTAGATGTCGAGCATGCCGCGCCGGGCCTGCCCGTCGCCCAGCGTGCGGTGCAGGGTCGCCGGATCGGGAGACCGGGCCAGCGCGTAGTAGCGCTCCAGGCTGCCGCCGCCCACCGGCAGCGCCACCGGAGTCAACCCCTCGGGGAGGCGGTCGACGCCGGCGGCCAGCTGCTCGGCGGGAATGCGGAAGTCCAGCACCGTGCGCAGCTTCAGCGCGCCGACCACGTCCAGGTCGGCGTCGCTGAGCCTGCTCAACTCGCCGGAGCGAAACAGCTGTCCATAGGCGACCTTCCTGCCGTCGTCGGCGAGGTGCCCGCCCAGATCGCGCAGGTTGGGGCTGCCGTCGAGCCGGATGTGTCGGGGGTGATTCACGGTGGAATCCTTTCCGCGCCCTAACCCTCGCGGTCCAGACCCCGCCGGCGCAGCAGCGGCTCCAGCCGTGGCTCGCGTCCGGCGAAGTTGCGGTAGGCGTCCATCGGGTCCATGCTGCCGCCCTTGCCGAGCAGCTCGGTCCGGAAGCGATCGCCGTTGGCGCGGGTCAGTCCGCCGTTGTCCTTGAACCACTCCACGGTATCGGCATCCAGCACCTCACTGTAGATATAGGAGTAATAGCCCGCGGAGTAGCCGCCGCCGAAGATGTGCCCGAAATAGGTGCTGCGGTAGCGCGGACGCACCTCGGCCGCATCCACCCCGGCCGCGCGCAGCGCCTCGGCCTCGAAGCGCTCCACCGTGGCGCGCGCGTCGTCGGCGTCGGGGACCTGCGCGGGCGACAGCGTGTGCCACGCCTGGTCCAGCAGGGCCGCCTCGAGATACTCGGTGGTGGCGAAGCCCTCGTTGAACTGCTGGGTCTGAAGCAGCTTGTCCACCAGTTCGGACGGCATCGCCTCGCCGGTCTCGTGGTGGCGCGCGAAATGCGTGAGCACCCGCGGCCACGTCGACCACATCTCGTTGACCTGGGACGGGAACTCCACGAAGTCGCGCGGCACGCTGGTGCCGGTGAACCGCGGGTAGTTCACGTCCGAAAACAGCCCGTGCAGCGCGTGCCCGAACTCGTGGAACAACGTGGTGACCTCGGTGAAGTTCAACAGCGCCGGCTCGCCGTCCGGCGGCTTCGGGATGTTGAGGTTGTTGACCACCACGGCGCGCTCGTCGAAGAGCCGGGACTGGAAGACCAGCTCGTTCATCCAGGCGCCGCCGCCCTTGGAGTCGCGCGTGAAGTAGTCGCCGAGGAACAGCCCCAGCGCCGAGCCGTCGGCGTCGAAGACCTCGAAGACCCGCACGTCCGGGTGGTAGGTGGGCAGGTCGAAGCGCTCGGTGAAGCTCAGGCCGTACAGTTCGCCCGCCGCGTGGAACACTCCATCGTGGAGCACCCGGTCGAGCTCCAGGTAGGGGCGCAGCGCCGCGTCGTCGAAGTCGTAGCGCCGCTTGCGAAGCAGCTCGGTGGCGAACGCCCAGTCCCACGGCGCGATGGTCTCCTGCCCCAGCACCTCGGCCCGCTCGGCGGCCTCGGCGCGCAGATTCGCGATCGCCTTGGGCGCCAGGTCGGCCAGCATGGACTGGGCGCGCGCGGCGGTGCCGGCGGTCTGATCGGCGATGGAGTATTCGGCGTGGTTGGCGTAGCCCAACAGGACGGCGTGCTCGGCCCGCAGCTTCGCGATCCGCAGCAGGGTCCGCGAGCTGTCGGCGTCCGAGCCGTCGTTGCCGCGCGACACCGAGGCGGTGTACAGCCGTTGCCGCACCGCCGGATCGGTGAGCGACTTCAGCGCGGCGGGCACCGTGAAGTTGTTGAGCGTCAACAGGTACTGGCCGTCCAGGCCGCGGTCGCCGGCGGCCTTGGCCGCGGCGGCGATCGCCTCGGCGCTCAGGCCGTCCAGCTGCTCGACGTCGTCGACGACCACCGCGGCGGCGTTGGTGGCCGCCAGCTGCAGCTGCGAGAACGTGGTCTCCAACGTGGACAGCTCCGAGTTCAGCTCCTCCAGCCGCCGCTTGTCCGCCTCCGACAGCTGGGCACCGGCGCGCACGAAGTCCAGGTGATAACGGCGCAGCAGCCACGCCGACTCGGCGTCCAGGCCCAGGGAATCCCGCCGCCGGTACAACGCGTCGATGCGGGCGAAGAGCTTGGGGTTCAAGCTGATCGCGTCGCGATGGGCGGCCAGCTTCGGCGCCACCTCGGACTGCACGCCCTGCAACACCGGGTTGGTGTCGGCGGCGGTCTTGTTGAAGAACACCGCGTTCACCCGGCCCAACAGCCGCCCCGACCGCTCCAGGGCCACGATCGTGTTGTCAAACGTCGGATCCTGTGGGTTCTCGGCGATCTCGTCGACCTCGGAGCGCTGTTCGGCCATGCCGCGCTCGAAGGCGGGCAGGTAATGCGCGTCCTCGATGAGATCCAGCCGCGGCATTCCGTACGGCAGATCGCTGGGAATCAGGAAGGGATTGGTCATATCGGTCACCCTGGCCAGGGTACTGGTCCCGTTCGATTTACGATGACAGCACGAGCGATGCGAGGGTGGGATCAACAGGTGCGTACGTGTTTCGACATTGACGAACAGGACGAATATCACGCCGCCCGCACCCTGCTGATCCGTCGCTGCGAGCAGTGGGCCGGGGAGCACGACCGGCCCGCCGACGAACTCCTGCTGATGTCCGCATTGGACTCGCGGCACTTCAGCGCCGACGGGCGCCTCACCTACTGGACGCCCGACCACGTCCGCCGCTACCTGCTGGAGTGGGTGCCGCGCTACATCGACACCGAAACGGGCGACCCGATCGAGGCCCCCGAGGTGCTGCGCACCCTGCTGCGCTTCATCGCCGACTACGGCCTGCGCGACCCGCGCGGCGCCGACCTCGCCGACAACGAGGCCGCCATCGACGCCGCCGCCGCGGACTTCCCGGCCGCGCTCAACGACACCGAGCGCTTCGGGCTCGGCAAGTTCTGGGGCCGGGTGGCGCGCGACAACAATGTGGACGTCAGCGACGCCGACGCGCTCAGCGACCTGCAGCAGGACGTCAACGACGGGCGGGTCACGGTCGACGAGAGCCTGCTGGAACGCCTGCTGCGCAGCCAATACACCCAACCGCTGCTCGGCGAGGAGCGCACCCTGGCGCAGCTGCCGGTCAGCCTGCCGTCGGCGCGCGAGCTGGCGGCCACCGCCTCACACGCCCCGGCACTGCGCCACCTGCGCGCGCTGGTGGCCTGGGTGGGCCGCG
>NZ_DASQPW010000010.1:0-25236 GCF_035643755.1 Stackebrandtia sp.
TCGCGCCCCGACCTGCGCGCCGAGGAGGAGGCGCTGCGCCGCTGGGCCGCTGCGGCCGCCCTGGCGCGGCCGGCGGGCAAGGTGGTCGTGGTCGCCGACGGCGGGCTTCCCGCCGTGCAGGCGCTGGTGCGCTGGGACCCGGCGTGGTTCGCCCGCCGCGAGCTCGACGCCCGCGCCGAGCTGCGCTTCCCGCCCGCGATCCGGATGGCCTCGCTGACCGGCGAACCCCGCGCGATCGCCGAGCTGATGGACGGCGCCGAGCTGCCCGACACCTCCGAACCCCTGGGTCCGGTCGAGGTCGACGGCACCACCGAGCGGTTGCTGTTGCGGGTGCCGCGCCGCGACGGCCCCTCGCTGGCCCGGTCGCTGCACGATGCCGCCGCCGCCCGTAGCCTGAAGAAGGATTCCGCCGCCGTGCGGATTCAGATAGATCCCCGCGAGCTGCTGTGAAACGCAGCTCCTCCCATTTCTAATTTATAGCCTCCGCCGTCAGTGGACAGTGCGCCGGGGCTCGCTTGGGGCATCCGTCATAGCTCACAATCAACGATCAAACCCGCAGGGTGAGCGACGACAGGAGCCGACGACGTGCCCATCCCGACCGACAGCGTGTTCGACCTTCCCGATCGCCTGGCCGCCAAGGCCGACCCGAAACTGATCGCCGCCGACGAGCGGTTCTTCGCCGCGTTGGCCGACTGCCTCGACCGGAGGGTCGCCGACCTGCGCACCCGCCTCGACGACGCGCGCAGGCAGCCGGGCGGCATGGGCCGCAAGGCGCTGGACCGCGACCAGGAGATCCACCGGCTCACCGCCCGGCTGCGCACCCTGCGGCGCTTCGGGCTGGACCTGTGCCTGGGCCACATGGTCGGCCAGGACGGCGCCGAACCCACCTACATCGGACGGATGGGTCTCACCGACGCCGAGGGCCGCCGCCTGCTCGTCGACTGGCGCTCGCCGGCGGCCGAACCGTTCTTCGCCGCCACCCACGCCGAACCCATGGGTCTGGCGAGCCGCCGCCGCTACCGCTGGACGCGGGGCCGCATCGGCGACTACTGGGACGAGGTGTTCACCGCCGACGGCTTCGACGGCCACGCCGCGGCCCTCGACGACCAGTCCGCGTTCATCGCCAGCCTGGGCGGCAACCGCACGGGTCAGATGCGCGACGTGCTGGGCACCATCCAGGCCGACCAGAACGCCATCATCCGCGCCGGTTCCTCCGGCGCCCTGGTCGTCGACGGCGGTCCCGGCACCGGCAAGACCGTGGTGGCGCTGCACCGCGCGGCCTACCTGCTGCACGCCGACCCGCGGCTCGGCGACCGCCACGGCGGCGTGCTGGTCGTCGGCCCGCACCAGCCGTACCTGGACTACGTCGCCGACGTCCTGCCCAGCCTGGGGGAGGAGGACGTGCAGCTGTGCATGCCGCGCAGCCTGGTCGCCGAGGGCTCGGTGGCCGCCGTCGAGCCGAACGAGGAGGTGGCGCGGCTGAAGTCCTCGGCCGACCTGGTGAGGGGCATCGAGACGGCCGTGCGGTTCTACGAGGAGCCGCCCGCCGCCTCCACGACCGTCGAGACCGACTGGGGCGACGTGCGCCTCACGGCCGCCAACTGGGCCCGCGCCTTCGAGGCCGTGGAGGCGGGCACCGCGCACAACGAGGCGCGCGAGCAGATCTTCGACGAGCTGGCGGCGATCGTGGCGCACAAGCTCCGCGGGGACGTCGCCGAGAGCGAACTCCGCAAATCCTTGCGGCGCAACCACACCCTGACGTCTACCCTGAACGGGGCCTGGCCCTTGCTGGAGGCCGCCGACCTCGTCGGTGACCTGTGGACGGTGCCCGCGTACCTGCGGCTGTGCGCGCCGTGGCTGAGCCCCGACGAAGCGCGCCTGCTGCGGCGCGACGACCCCCACGCCTGGACCGAGTCCGACCTGCCGCTGCTGGACGCCGCGCGCCGCCGCCTCGGCGACCCCGACGCCGACCGCCGCCGGCGCCGACACGCCGCCGCGGTGGAAACCGAACGCGCCCAACGAAACGCCGTCGTCGACAACCTGATCGCCGCGGCCCGCGACTCCGGCGCCGATCTCGACGAGGGCATGGGTCTGGTGACGATGCTGCGCGTCGAGGACGCCCAAAGCGTCCTGGTCGACGCCGAGGCCCTGACGTCTTCGCGCCCCGATCGGCTCGCCGGGCCCTTCGCTCACGTCATCGTGGACGAGGCCCAGGAGCTCACCGACGCCCAGTGGCAGATGTTGTTGGCGCGCTGCCCGTCGCGCAGTTTCACCATTGTGGGCGATCGCGCCCAGGCCCGCCACGGCTTCACCGAGTCCTGGCGCGACCGCCTGGCACGCGTCGGCCTCGAGCGCGTCAACCTGGCCACACTGACCATCAACTACCGCACCCCCGAAGAGGTGATGGCCGCCGCCGAGCCGGTGATCCGCGCGGCGCTGCCCGACGCCAACGTGCCGACCTCCATCAGAAGCGGCGGCATCGGCGTCGGCCACGGGTCCGCCGCGGAGCTGACCGCGATCATCGACGACTGGCTGGCCGGCAACGCGGACGGAACCGCCTGCGTCATCGGCGATCCCGGCTTCGCCGCGAGGCCGCGGGTCCGCTCGCTGACGCCCGTCCTGTCCAAGGGCCTGGAGTTCGACCTGGTGGTCCTCGTCAATCCCGAGGCGTTCGGCGAGGGCATCGAGGGCGCGGTGGACCGCTACGTCGCCATGACCCGCGCGACCCAGCGCCTGGTGGTGCTCACCGGTTCCTGACGTCACACCTCCCGGGTTGACGATCGCCCTCCCCATGTTCTATGGTTAGTTAGTCAAGTAATGAACCACTGAGCTAGCGAACCGGGAGGTGCCGGATGTTCGACGACTACAGCCCGATCTACCGGCAAATCGCCGAGCGCATCAAGGCGGACATCATGTCCGGGGCGCTGGCCGAGGACACGCAGGTCATGTCGACCAACGAGTACGCCGCGACCTATCGCATCAACCCCGCGACCGCCGCCAAGGGCCTGCGCGAGCTCCTCGACGAGGGGATCTTGTACAAGCGGCGCGGCATCGGCATGTTCGTCAGCCCGGACGCCCGGTCCCGGCTGCGCGGCGACCACCGCGGTCGGTTCTTCACCGACGTCGTGGACCCGATGATCAAAGAGGCCCGGACCATCGGCATTCCCCTGACCGATGTCGTCGACCACATCCACAAAGCAGAAACCGGTGAGAACTCATGAGCTTCGGAATTGAGGTCGAGAACCTCAGCCTCGACTACGGCGACACCCGGGCGCTGGACGACATGTCGTTCACCATCCCGAGTGGAACCATCGTGGGTCTGCTGGGCCGCAACGGTTCCGGCAAGACCTCGCTGGTGTCGGTGCTGGCGGCCTTCCGCCGGGGCAGCTCCGGCGAGGTGCGCGTCGACGGACAGGACCCCTTCGAAAACGCCGAGATCATGGCCAACACCTGCCTCATCCGCGAGGGCGGCGACGTCGCCGACAACGAGCGGGTGTCCAGCGTGATCGACTTCGCCGCCCGCCACCGCCTCAACTGGGACGCCGCCCTGGCCGACCGCCTGCTGGACCGCTTCAAGCTGCCCCGCAAGAAGCGCGTCAAGTCGCTGTCGCGCGGCATGCGCTCGGCGCTGGGAGTCGTGCTGGGCATGGCCAGCCGGGCGCCGCTGACCATCTTCGACGAGGTCCACCTGGGAATGGACGCGCCGTCACGGTACGCCTTCTACGAGGAACTCCTCAACGACTACCTCGAGCACCCGCGCACCGTCATCCTGTCCACCCACCTGATCGAGGAGGTCGCCTCGCTGTTCGAGGACGTCCTCATCATCGACCACGGCGGGGTCGTCATGCACGAACCCACCGAGGACGTCCGCGAGCGCGGCGTGGCCATCACCGGCCCCATCGAGGCCGTCGACCGCTTCTGCGAGGGCATGACCGTCCTGAATCGACAGCAGCTCGGCGGCTCGGGCCAGGTCACCACCTTCGGCACCATGACCGACGACCGCCGCCGCGAGGCCAAGGCCGCCGGACTCGAACTGGGCCCGGTGCCGCTGCAGGACCTGTTCGTCCACCTCACCAAGGACAAAGAGGACCGGTCATGACGCGCCTGCGGACGAACCGAGCCACCGCGGTGGCGGCGGACCTGGTGCGAGCGCAGGGATACATCGTCCTGCTGTTCTGGGGCGCCATGATCGCGCTGTTCGGCGTCATCTCGACGCTGGTCAACATCCTCGGCACCTCGCACAGCAGCGCCTGGGTGGGTGCGCGGTGGTGGCCGCAGTTCTTCCTGTTGTCCATGGGAGTCCAGCTCACCGCCCAATTCCTGCGCATCCACGTCAGCCACGGCGTCACCCGGCGGGCCTTCGCCCTCGGCGGAGTGCTGTACGGCGTCGGCATGTCGGTGTTCAGCGGGATCGTCATGCAACTGGGCTTCGTCGTGGAGCGGGCCGTCTTCGCCGCCAACGGGTGGGAGCAGTTCCACGACCAGGTCGACATCGTCGCCTCGCCGCTGCGCGCCATGGGTTCGGGCCTGGAGTTCGTGGCCCTGTACGCCGCCTACTTCTTCGCCGGCTGGCTGATCTCCACCTGCTTCTACCGGCTGGGCGTCGTGATCGGCCTGCTGAGCATCATCCCGGCGGTCGCACCGTCCGTGACCATGGAACTCCTGCAATGGCACAACCCCACGCTCCTGGGAATGCTCGGCTCGGCCGGGCGCTCGCTGGGCCTCACCGGGACCGTGTCGACCTACCCGGCGATCGGCGCGATCGCCGTCGCCATCCTGGCCGCATTGACCATCGCGCAGCTGAAGACCGCCGCCATCAACGAAAAGTAAGACCATCACCGCTTCGACCAGAAAGGACGCGAACCATGTTGAGCTCCATCGCTCCCGGTGCGCTCCTGACCGGACTACCGGCCTTCGCGGCCATGGTGCCGGAACACCCGGACGCGGCGCCCCACACCGACCACCCGGTGCTGGCGCTGTGCGTGGCCGGGGCGGTATTGACCGGCGGGATCGTCGTGGAAACCGTCCGGCACCACAGGAAGCGGCGCGTCATCGAGCCGCGCCAGCTCACACCGAAGCCCCGCCCCTACCTGCGAGTCCAGGTACTCACGCCCGAAAGGAAGCGCTCCAATGACCGCACGCACGCTGCCGTCCTTGCCGCTCATCGCC
Source organism: Stackebrandtia sp. (assembly GCF_035643755.1). Taxonomy (NCBI): domain Bacteria; kingdom Bacillati; phylum Actinomycetota; class Actinomycetes; order Glycomycetales; family Glycomycetaceae; genus Stackebrandtia; species Stackebrandtia sp. The sequence continues at coordinate 5,170 of NZ_DASQPW010000010.1, forward strand.
CATGACCTGGTGAAGATCCTCAAATGGTTCGCCCTGGTCTGGGGCGCGCTGGTAGTCGTGGTCGCCGGCATCATCGCGGTGACGGCGACGCTGTACCACCCGCCCACCAGCAGCATCCTGGACGGTTCGCTCAACGCCCCGCGCTACTGGGGCCTGGTGACCGGCGTTTTCGTCACCTACGGCGGCCTGCCGCAGTACGTCGCCGCCGGGCTCACCCGCCGGCGGTTCGCGATCAACGCCGCCATCGTGTCGGCCGCCGCGGCCGTCATGGCCGGCGTGCTGACGACGATCTCCCTGTACGTCGAGGGCCTGTTCTACGACGCGCAGGGGTGGCACCACAAGCTGACCCAGCCGCACCTGTTCACCTCCAGCGACCAGGTCGCAACGGCGTTGTTGGAGTTCACTCTGGTGTTCGGGACCTACTTCTTCGCGGGCTGGATGATCGGCTCGGCCTTCTATCGCTGGCGCCTGTGGGCGATCCCGCTGGCGGTGGTCGGCTACGGCCTGGCCCTGGCGACCGAGGCGGCCCTGGGAACGGGCTGGATCGCCAGCACGCTGAACAACACGGTGGGCAAGGTCCACGGCTCGATGCCGCTGGCGGTGGTCGTCGGCGTGGTCGCCATGGCCGCGATGGCGGTGACGAACTGGGGCCTGGTGCGCGACGTCCCGATCGCGTCGCGCCGCACCTGACATGCGTCACGGTGGCGAGAGACCTTACTCAGCAGGCACTTAGACTGGGGCGGTACCGGCGGCACGATGAGTGCCGCCGGAGTTGTGGAAGGCACTAAAGGAGCCAACAATGACCGTCCAGCCGATCCGCCTGTTCGGCGATCCGGTACTGCGCACCCCCGCCGACGCGGTGAACACCTACGACAAGGAACTGCGCAACCTGGTTCGCGACCTCACCGACACCATGCTCGACGAGGGTGGTGCGGGGCTGGCGGCACCGCAGCTCGGGGTGGCGCTGCGGGTCTTCGCCTTCGATGTGGACGACGTGGTGGGCCACCTGGTGAACCCGGTGCTGGAGTTCCCCGACGAGGAGGAACAGGACGGACCCGAGGGGTGCCTGTCCATCCCGGGGCTCTACTTTGACACGGTGCGGCGCCAGAACGTGATCGCCAAGGGGTACAACGAATACGGCGATCCCCTGCAGATCGTCGGCACGGGTTTGATGTCGCGATGCCTGCAGCACGAGACGGACCACCTGGAGGGCGTGTTGTTCCTGGATCGGATGGATCCGGAGCGGCGCAAGGCCGCGATGAAGGAGATTCGGGCCGCGGAGTGGTATAACGACGCCGTCAAGGTCAAGGTCTCGCCGCACGACACCAAAGGGGTGTTCTTCAAAAAGTGAAGCTGGTTTTCGCGGGAACCCCCGAGGTGGCGGTGCCGTCGCTGCGCCGCATCGCCGACTCCGGACACGAACTGGCGGCCGTGGTGACCCGGCCCGACGCCCCCAGCGGGCGGGGCCGCAGGCTGCATCGGTCCCCGGTGGGGCAGTGGGCCGACGACCACGGCGTGGAGGTGCTGACCCCCGCCAAGCCCCGCGAACCCGAGTTCGCCGAACGCCTGCGCGCCATCGCCCCCGACTGCGTGCCCGTGGTCGCCTACGGGGCCCTGGTGCCGCAGTCCGTTTTGGACATACCCGCCAAGGGGTGGGTCAACCTGCACTTCTCGCTCTTGCCCGCGTGGAGGGGGGCGGCGCCCGTGCAGCACGCCGTGTTGAACGGTGACGAGCTGACGGGCGCGTGCGTGTTCCAGCTGGAGGCGGGCCTGGACACCGGCCCGCTGTTCGGCAGCGTGACCGAGCCGATCGCCGCGCGCGACACCTCGGGCGACCTGCTGGAGCGCCTCAGCGAGTCGGGCGGCGACCTGCTGGTGCGGGTGCTGAACGCCATCGACAGCGGCCAGGCGCGGGCACAGCCGCAGCCGTCCGACGGGATCTCCTTGGCGCCCAAGGTGAGCGTGGACGACGCGCGGGTGCGCTGGGACGACCCCGCCTTCGCCGTCGACCGCCGCGTAAGGGCGGTGACCCCGGCGCCGACCGCCTGGACCACCTGGGACGGTCAGCGGGTGCGGCTCGGCCCCGTCATCCCCGACCCCGACGGGCCCCGCCTCGCGCCCGGCGCCGTGGCGATCGGCAAGAACGCCGTGCACGTCGGCACCGCCACGGAATCGGTGCGGCTGTCGGACATCCAGGCGCCGGGCAAGAAGCGGATGCCCGCCGACGCCTGGGGTCGCGGGCTGCACGCCGACGCCGAAATCGCGTTCGAGTGAGCCCGGCGGCCCGCCCCCGAAGGTCCACCGTAGACGCCGCGCGGCGCGCCGCCTACCAGGCGATCGCGGCGGTGACCGCCGACGACGCCTACGTCAACCTGGTGCTTCCGAAACTCCTGGCCCGCCAGGGCATCGACGGTCGCGACGCCGCCTTCGCCACCGAGCTGGCCTACGGCACGTGCCGCTATCGCGGGACCCTGGACGCCATCATCGGCGCCGCCGCGCGCCGCGACCCCGCCGGGCTCGACGCCCCCGTCCGCGACGTCCTGCGGCTGGCCGCCTACCAGCTCCTGCTCACCCGCGTGGCACCCCATGCCGCGGTCGACACGGCGGTGTCCCTGGCCCGCGCCGAGGCGGGGCACCGCACCGCGGGGTTCGTCAACGCCGTGTCGCGGGCGGTCGGGCGCAAGACCTTCGACGCGTGGATCGCCGCGCTGTCCACGGGGGACGAGGTGGGCGACCTCGCGCTGCGCCACGCCCATCCGAAGTGGATGGCGGCGGCGCTGCTGGAGGCCCTGGGCGACACGGACGAACTCGCCGCGGCCCTGGAGGCCGACAATCGGGCGCCCGCGGTGCACCTGTGCGCCCGCCCCGGCCTCATCGACCGCGACGACCTCGCCGCCCGCGTCGACGGCCACGATGGACGATGGTCGCCCCAGGCGGTGTATCTGCCCGGCGGCGACCCCGGCGACCTCGACCCGCTGCGCCGGGGACTCGCCCACGTCCAGGACGAGGGCAGCCAACTGGTCGCCCTGGCACTGGCGAACGCGCCCGTCGACGGCGACGACTCCCGCTGGCTCGACCTGTGCGCGGGCCCCGGCGGCAAGACGGCGCTGCTGGGAAGCATCGCGGCCCAACGAAACGCGCGCGTCACCGCCGTGGAGGTGGCGGAGCATCGGGCCCGGCTGGTCGACAAGGCGACCCGCGGCCTGCCCGTCGAGGTGCTCGCCGCGGACGGGCGGACCTTCGACCCCGGCGTCGGCTTCGACCGCGTCCTGGTGGACGCGCCCTGCAGCGGCGTGGGCGCCCTGCGGCGCCGGCCCGAGGCGCGATGGCGCAAGCGACCATCCGATGTGGATGAGCTCGTCGTCCTGCAGCGCGAGCTGCTGGGAGCCGCCCTGCGCCTGGTGCGCCCGGGCGGGGTGGTCGCGTACGTGACCTGCTCCCCGCTGCTTCCCGAGACCCGCGACATCGTCGCCGCCGCCGACGCCGAGCCGATCGACGCCACCGCGCTGTTCCCCGCCGAGATGGCCCTGGGCACGGGCCCGACCGTCCAGCTGTGGCCGCACCGGCACGGCACCGACGCGATGTTCTGCGCACTGCTGCGCCGATCCTGACGGTGCCCGTGAGGCAGGGGGTCGTTCCCGTCGTGACGGTGCCCGTGATGCGGGTAGGGGTCGCGGCGGGGCCGTGTCCGTCTTGACGGTTGACGCGGGGGAGGGCCGCGGCCGGGCCGCGCCGTTCCTTAGCCGCCCACCAGGGTGGGCAGTTCGCCGATGTGGGACAGGACGTGGGTGGCGCCCGCCTCGCGCAGGGCGTTGGTGTCGTGGGAGCCCGTGGTGACGCCGGCGACCAGGGTGGCTCCCGCGCGAAGTCCACTGTAGAGGTCGCCGACGCTGTCGCCGACGACCGCGACCTGGCGGACGTCGGCGATGCCGAGGGTGAGCACCGCGTGCAGGATCATGTCGGGAAAGGGGCGGCCGCGCAGGCCCGAGCCGGGGGCGATGGCGAGGTCGACCGCGTCCTCCCAGCCCAGGGCGCGGATGATCGCCTGCTGAGTGCGCGGGGAGAAGCCCGTGGTGAGGGCGACGCGGATGCCCTTGGCGCGCAGGGATTTCAGGGTCTCGTCGGCGTAGGGGAGGGCGGCGATGCGGCCGTCGGCGGCCCAGGTGGCGATGGCGCGCTCGAAGGCGAGGTTGGCGAGCTGGGCGGCGTCCTCATGGGAGCAGATCGAGCGGAAGACCTCGATCTTGGAGGTGCCGGTGGTGGCGCGGACGTACGCCATCGCCTTGTCGTGGGCCTCGCCGCCCGCCTGGAGGCCGCACTCCTCGAGGGCCGCCGAGGCCGCCTGCTCCACGATGCCGTCGTCGCGCACGGTGGTGCCCGCCATATCGACGCACACCAGGGTGAATCGCTTCATGATCGTCATCCTTCGTGAACATTGCGACCGCGACGTCCACGCGAGGTGTCGGGCGGGTGAACGGGATCGAACCTACTCCGCGTCCGCCACGGGCCAGGCGCGCATCGCCGCCGCGGCGACCCCGCGCAGCTGCTCGCGGGTGGCCCCGTCCCTGGCCTGTGCCGACATTCCCTGGATGACGGCGCCGACATACATGGTGAGCGCCTCGGCGTCGGCGGACGCATCCAGCAGTCCACTGTCGATGTCGCGTTGAATGCGGCGTCTCACCACGGCCGTGTTGGCCAGGCGGCGGTCGCGCAGGGACGTGGCGACCTCCGGTGTGGCGCAGTTGGTCGCGGCGCTGAGCACCATGCACCCCGGCGGGTGGGCGGGATCGGTGAAGTCGTCGGCGCGATCCCGCAGCAGGCGGGCGATGCCCTCGCGGGCGCTGGGGGCGGCGTCCAGGATGGCGCTGAACTCGATGCGCCCGGCGTCCTGGTAATGACGGATCGACTGCTCGAACAGCTCGCGCTTGCCGCCGAAGGCGGCGTACAGGCTGGGCGCGGCGATGCCGAGCGCCGCGGTGAGGTCGGCGATCGACGTGGCGTCGTATCCCTTGTCCCAGAACAGTCGCATCGCGGTATCGAGCGCGGCGTCGCGGTCGAAGCCGCGCGGCCGTCCCGCCTTGGTGGTCATGCGGATCATTCTATATCGAGTGCTAAAGAATGTGTTAGGCTCCGATTCTGTATCGACCGCTACATAAATATCGAGGAGGACGTCCATGGCCGACCTGGACAACAAGATCGCGCTGGTGACGGGCGCGAGCCGCGGCATCGGCCGCGCCATCGCCGAGCGGCTGGCCGCCGACGGGGCCGTCGTCGCCGTCCACTACGGCTTCAATGCGGACGCCGCGGACGAGGTGGTCCGCGAGATCAGGGCCGCCGACGGCCGCGCCTTCGCCATCGGCGCCGAGCTCGGGACCGACGGCGACGCCGAGGCGCTGTTCGCCGCCTTCGACGCCGCGATCGCCGAGTACGCCGCGACCCCCGCGCTGGACATTCTGGTCAACAACGCCGGGGTGCTGGGGCCCGGCGCGATGCCCAAGGTGACGCCCGAGGGGCTGGATCGCATCTTCGCGATCAACGTCAAGGCGCCGTTCTTCATCGCGAGACTGGCCCTGGAACGCATGCGCGACAACGGACGCGTCATCAACGTCTCCAGTGGAGCGTCCCTGATCCCGTGGACCCAGGACCCGGGCTACGGGATGAGCAAGGCCGCCCTCGACAGCCTCACCCTCACCCTGGCGAAGGCGGCGGGCGAGCGCGGCATCACCGTGAACTCGGTCGGCCCGGGGCCCGTGCGCACCGACATGAACCGCGAATGGTTGATCGAGAACGAATCCGGCGCCAGGGAGGCCGCGGCGGTGTCGGTGTTCAACCGCGTCGGCGAGCCCGCCGACATCGCCGACGCGGTGGCGTTCCTGGCCTCGCCCCAGGGCCGCTGGGTGACGGGCCACTGGCTCGACGCCACGGGCGGCGCGCTGCTGCGGGTGTGATTTACGCGGGGCGGGGGGAGCGCGAGGCGAAAGCGACGGCGGCCAGCGCCAGCAGCACCGCCGAGGCGATCAGCATCGCGTCGACTCCCGCCCCCCAGCCCGCGCCGCCGATGACGGTGACCGCCACCGCCAGCCCGACGGCCGAGCCGACGTAGCGGGCGGTGTTGGCGGCGCCCGACCCCATGCTGGCGCGCTCGGCGGGAACGCTGTCGACGGCCATGCGGGCGTTGGCGGAATTGACGAGGCCGCAACCGATTCCCGCGATCCCGAACCCCGCGATGGCGTGCGGCAGCGACCAGTGATCGACCGTCCCCAGGAGAAACAGCTGCCCGATGTGGATGGCGTAGCCGAGGGCGAGCTGGCGATTCGACGACAGCCGCAGGTACCGCGACAGTCGCGCGGTCACCATGGCCAGCAGCGGGTACGACACGAACACCGCCCCGACGAACAGCGCCCCGAAGCGGTGCGTGTTCTCCCAGGCCGTGGGCACCGCGCTGAGCACGCCGATCATGATCAGCCCGTTGAGCCCCGATCCCGCGATGGACAGCAGGAAGGGACGGTGCCGAAACAGGTGCAGGTCCACCATGGGCGCGTGGTGGCGCCGCGACAGCACCGCGAAGCCGGCGACGGCCAGCGCCGTCACCACCGCCAGCACCACGACGGACGGCTGGGTCCAACCCGTGCGGGCCAGGGTGAGCGCGGCCAGCAGCGCCGCCATGGCGGTCACCGCGGTGACGATCCCGCCATAGTGGACGGGACGCCGCCGCGCGGCGCGCGATTCGGGCAGCCGCGTCGCGGCGGCCGCCAGCACCACGCCGAGCGCGGCGAACACCCAGTACGCGGCGCGCCAACTCACCGACACGGTGAGCAGGCCCGAAACGATGGGGCCCAACACCAGTCCCGTGCTCAACGCCGTCGCCCACAGCCCGGTGGCCCTGGCCCGCGCCGACGGCTCGGTGAAGGTGTGGCCGATGGCGCCCAGGCTCGAGGCGATGATCGCCGCGCCCGTGGCGCCCTGGAGTACCCGCCCGGCGATCAGCGTCGCGGGATCGGCGGCCACGGCGGCCAGCGCGCTGCCCAGCGCGGTGCCGAGCGCGCCGATGATCATCAGGCGGCGGCGCCCGAAGTTGTCGGCCAGAGTCCCGGACACCAGCAGCGCCGCGGCCAGGCCCAGTGGCGAGGCGTTGAGGATCCAGGTCTGGGCGGCCGCGCCGGCGCCCACGCCGCGCGCGGTCGGGGGAAGCGTGATGAGCGGGGTCGTGTAGTTCATCAGCACCGGAATGATCGCGGCGCAGGCGATGCCCAGCACTGCCGTCGCGGGCGCGCGCGACGGTCGCGGCGCCGGGGTGACGGCGGGGGAGGCGAGGTCCACGGGAACTCCTTGGTTCGGTGATTGAACTCTCGCCGACCCTAGCATCGTTGGTTCGGTCACCGAACCAATCGCGGGTATGATGGTCGTCATGGCTTTGGGAAGGGACTACGACAATCAGGACTGCGCGATGGCGCGCGGCCTGGAACTGGTGGGGGAGCGCTGGACCCTGCTGATCGTCCGCGACGCCTTCTACGGCGTGCGGCGCTACAGCGACTTCCTCGCCCACCTGGAGATCCCGCGCGCCGTCCTCGCCGACCGCCTCCACACCCTGACCGAGTCCGGCGTGCTGTCCAAGGAGGCCAGCCAGGGCTCGTCTCGCGCCGAGTACGTGCTCACCACGATGGGCCTCGGCCTGTGGCCCACGCTGGCGGCGCTGTCGGCGTGGGCGACCGAGTTCCTCCGCGACGGCCCCGCCCACCGCTACTACACCCACGCCGCCTGCGGTACCGAAATGGTCGATCGCGCATCGTGCCCCGCCTGCGGCGTGCGGGTGCCGGTGGCCGACATCGTCACCGGCCCGGGCCCGGCCGCCGACCGGACCCGGACCGACCTGGTCAGCGTGGCGATGCTCCAGCCGCGACGTCTTCTGGAACCGATTCGCTAGAAGCCTCGCGGCGCTTGCGCACCGCCAGCGCGATGCCGACCGCCGTGATGGCCAGCGCCAGCCACGCGAACCAGTCGCCGAGTCGGTGGTAGACGGTCGGCTCGCCGTCGACGCGCACCGACGCCACGGCCTCGCGGGAACCGTCCGACAAGACACTGCCGTAGCGATCGCTGACGGTCATGTGTCCCCATTGGCCCGCCCGCGCCAGCCCGAACCCGTGCTCGACGGCGCGAACGATCGCGATGCGGCTGTGCCACCAGCCGTCCACCTGAAAGTCCATGGCGGGAGCCAGGACCAGGCCCGAGTACGCCGACGCGGGGTAGGAGTAGTCGAGGTCCTTGCACACCGCCAGGCCGAAGCGATGCCCGTCGACGTCCACGGTGACCGACGTGTCGCCCGCGGCCAACCAGTTGTCCTCCAGCCCCGGGATCAGGTGGTTCTTGCGGTAGATCGTCGGATCGCCGCCGTCGGCGGGGAAGTAGGCCGCGACATTGTGGACGGTCTTGCCCTCGCCCAGCGCCATCCCCGCCACCACGCCGATGCGGTGCCGCTTGGCGATGTCGCGCCACTTGTCGAGATAGGAGTGCTCGTTGGCCTTGGCGTAGGCGATCTTCTCCGACAGCACCACGACCGTGACGCCCCGATCGGCCAGATCGCCGATCGCGTCGTCGTATTGGCGCATCAGCCGCTTGGCCTCGGGCTTGGTGACGCGGATCGAGTCGGTGGAGGCGGGCAACGCCAACGCCGCGACCTTGACCGTGCCGTCACCGTCGTCGGCCTGGGCGATCCGAAGCGCCCCGAAGGCGACGCAGCCGCCGACGACCAGCACGCCCGCGACCGCGATCCAGGTGCGCGCCGACCCTCCCGCCCCGGGCGCGGCGACCGTGGCGATCACCGCGGGCGCCAGCATCAACACGAACGTCAGCCCCCAGATCCCCGTCACCGACACGATCTGCGTCACCCAGGTGAGATCGGCCTGGGTGTAGGCGATGCTCCACCATTCGCCCGCGGCGCCGTAGTTCACCAGGTACATCGCGTACTCCACGCCCACCCACGCGGCGGGGGCGGCCACGGCGGCCAGAACGAAGCGCCGCCGCAGGATCAGGGAGCGGAACAGGCACGCCATCCCGCCGAACGCGGCCGAGGTCACGACCGCCATGACCACGACCAGCACGATCGGCAGCTGAATGGTGTCCACGTAGTACCACCACAGCTTCGCCCCGCCCACCAGCCACGCGATCCCGCCCGCGGAGAAGGCGGCGCCGCGCCCCACCCTCGGGGCCAGCAGCAGGATCGGCAACGGCGCCACCCACACCAGCCACGGGATCGGATCGAGCGCGAATCCGAACATGTACAGGGCCGCGGACGCCGCCGCGGCGACGATCATCCACATGAGACGACTACTTCTCGAGAATGCCATTGAGCAACAACTCCATCGATTGGTGGCACAGGCGGCGAAACTCCTCGGGGGAGACGTCGACGCGTTGGTTGACGTACAGCTGCGTCATGCCGTGAATCAACGCGGTCACGGTCAGGGCGAGCTGCCAGGGCTCCATGGGGCGGATCACGCCCTCCTCCACGGACTTGGCGATGAATCCGCGCATCAGCGCGAAGGTGGGCGAGGCGTCGTCGGCGAAGTCGCCGGGGAAGCGGCGGGCGCCCGGGCGCTTCTCGATGAACAGGAACGCGAAGAGCCCCGGATTGTCCAGGGCCAGATCCACGAACAGATCGACGATCGCGTGGCCCGACTCGGTCGGGTCGCCGGGCAGCGGCTCCCGGCCCCAGCGCCGCGCCACGGCCTGGAACTGATCGTCCGCCAGCCGCCGCAACAGGGCCTCGCGCCCGGGAAAGTAGCGGTACAGGGCCATGGGCGTTACGCCCACCACGGCGGCGACGCGGCGCATGGTCACGGCGTCGCTTCCCGACGACAGCAGCAGATCCGTTGCCGCGTCGAGGATGCGCTTATCGGTCTCGGTCACGTATACACCGTATACCAAAGTGTCCGTGGCGCCCGTCACGGGATGGCGACCGTTGCGATTTTGTTGTAGTCGCCTCTGTACCAGCCGTCGGTTCTATGCCTAAACTGTCTGCGTGCGCACCACAGAGACAGTGATCGCTCCCAGCCTGCTGGCGGCGGATTTCGCCCGGCTGGCCGAGGCGAGCGCGGCCGTGGCGGGGGACGCCGACTGGTTGCACGTGGACGTGATGGACAACCACTTCGTGCCCAACCTCACGATGGGCCCGCCGGTCGTGAAATCCCTGAAGGCGGCCACCGACGTGCCGCTGGACTGCCACCTGATGATCACCGACCCCAAGCACTGGGCCGTCGGCTACGCCGAGCTGGGCGCCTACAACGTCTCATTCCACGCCGAGGCCTGCGACGACCCCGTCGGCCTGGCCCGCGACCTGCGGGCCGCGGGCACCAGGGCGGGCCTGGCCGTCGACCGCGACACCCCGATCGAGCCCTACCTGGAGCTGTTGGGCGAGTTCGACACCCTGCTCATCATGACCATCAAGGCGGGCTTCGGCGGCCAGTCGTTCATGCCCGAGCTGCTGAACAAGGTGCGCGCCGCCCGCGCCGCGGTCGCCTCCGGCGACCTCGAGCTGCGCATCGAGGTGGACGGCGGCATCGCCGACGACACCATCGCCCAGGCCGCCGAGGCCGGCGCCGACGCCTTCGTGGCGGGCACCGCCGTCTACGGCGCCGCCGACCCCGCACAAGCCTGCCGCCGCCTCCGCTCCCTCGCGGATCAGGCATCCCGACGCGGGCGCGGCGATCCCACCCCGGATTCACGTCCGCCGTTGGCCGGGGGTGATTGAGCTGGTAGGAGCCCCCGACACCCCTTCGGAACTCGTCCTCGTGGTCGATGCGGACACCGAACTCGCCGAATACCTCTCGGCGCGGCTGCGAGACAACGGTTTCGACACCTCCATCGCGCGAGACGGCTACAAGGCATTGGCCCAGATCGCGCGGCGCCGCCCCGACCTGGTGCTGATGGAGGTGGACCTGCCCCTCATTGACGGACTCGAACTGACCAGGCAATTGCGCGGCGACCCGATGACGGCCTCGCTGCCGGTCATCATGGTCTCGGCGCGCGGATTGTCGTCGGACCGCATCGCCGGGCTGACCGTCGGCGCCGACGACTACGTGGTGAAGCCCTTCGACGCCGCCGAGGTGGTCGCCCGGGTGCGTTCGGCGCTGCGGCGGCACCGGGAGATCCGCGAGGTCTCGCCGCTGACCGGGCTGCCGGGCAACGCCCGCATCCTCGCCGAGATCGCCGAATGGGTCCGCGGCGGCGAACAGTTCGCCCTCGGATACATCGACATCGATCACTTCAAGAGCGTGAACGACGCCTACGGGTTCGTCCGCGGCGACGAGTTCATCCAGTCGCTGGCCGGTTCCCTGCACCGCGCCGTGCTGGCCGCCGGGCCGCCCCCGGCGTTCATCGGTCACGTCGGCGGGGACGACTTCATCTTCATGTGCGACCTGCTGCTGGTCGCCCCGATCACCCGCCACTCGATCGCGGAGTTCGAGACCCGGGCGGCGGCGCTGTGCGACCCGAACGACGCCGCGCAGGGCTACATCGAATCCACCGACCGGCAGGGCAACCAGATGCGTGCCCGGCTGCCGACCCTGTCGATCGGCGTCGCGCTGTCGGGGCAGCGGCACTTCAGCGATCCGCGCGAGGTCGTCGCGGTGGCCACGGAGATGAAGAGCGTCGCCAAGTCCCACCCCGGGTCCTATGTGGCCTACGATCGGCGCCACGACATCCGCAACGCCGACTACTCCGAACTGGCGAACCTCGGCTACGTCGCCGACTGAAGCGGGACGACCTTGCGGTGCTTGCCGCCGGGCGACCGCTCGGGGGGCTCGGCCGAGCGCGCCACCGCGATCTTGACCAGGTCGTAGTTGTCCAGCATGGACCGAAGGTCGTCGCAGACCGAATCCCATACCGCCGCCGCGTCGGCCCCGGGCGACACCCGCAGCCTGACCTCCAGGACCGACGGTTCCGTTTGGATGACCTGATAACCGTCCACGCCCACGGTTCTTTCGACCGTGGTCACCACCGCCACCGCGGCCACGGGCACGACCTCCCCGTCCGCGTTGGTCAACCGCAGGCCGTCGCAGGCTCGGCCGTTCACCTTGACCGCCAGGAACGGGCTGCCGCAGGGGCAGCCGTCCGGGCGGACGGTCACGCTGTCGCCGAGGTCGTAGCGCAGGATCGGCTGTTCCCTGCGGTACAGCACGCTCAGCAAGACGGTGTGGGACGGCTCGCCGGGCGGCGTCGGAGCGCCGTCGGCGTCCACCGGTTCGTAGTAGAGCCAGTCCTCGTTGATGTGGAACCAACCGTGCGAACAGGTCGCGGCGAGCACCAGGCTCTCGCTGGAGGAGTACATGTTGTACGCCCGGCACCCGAACGCGCGACCGATGCGCTCGTACTCGGTGTCGGCCAGGCCCTCGGCGGCGAGCGCCACGATGGTCGGACTGATGCGGAGCCTTCCGGCCTCCTGCTCGGCGGCCAGCAGCGCGGCGACCGAGGCGTAGGCCGTCAGCAGCGCGGGTCGCCGCGCGTTGAGGTGGTCGACGAGCTCGTCGATCGGGCTGATGACCGACAGGATCTCGGACCTCTTGGCGCTCTTGGGGTCGTCGCGCAGGCGCTGCCTCATCATGCTGTAGGCGGCGTAGTGGCCGTGGGTGGCCACGATGGACGTCGAGCGTCCACCCCGCAGCCTCACGCTCGCGGCCCGCAGGGGACCGCCGAACATGGCCTTCGTCCGGCGCGCGCCGATGACTCGCGACACCGCCCAGGTGTGGGTGTCGCTGAGGAAGATGCCGCGTTGCCCGCTGGTGCCGGTGGTCGTGGCCACGGTGTAGCCGTCGCGGTAGATCTCGCCCGCCCGGGCGGGCTCGTTGACGAATCTCTTGACGGCCTCGAGCGTGATGTCGGGATCGGTGACCCAGTCGTCGAACCGCTCCATCAGGCGCTCCTTGTCGGTGACGGGCAGCGCGGTGACGTCATCGACGTGCGCCCGGAGCCCAGCGTAGAGCTCGCGGAAGTAGCGCGAACGGGCCCGGGCGTGCGCCACAGCCTCGGCGAGTCGTTCGGTGCGCTGTCTTTCGATCTCGGGACGTCCGAGCTTGGTCGCCCGGTGGGCCAAGTCCATCAGGGCCCCGGGGTCGTCGGGCATCGGTCACCTCTCGTCGATGTTGACGCGAATTATCCATCTTGCGTCACGACTGTCCGGTTCGCCAGTCACCACGGTGAAATGAGAAGCGCCTGAATCAACACGGCCGCAACACTCCCGCCGGCGACCAGTCGCCATGGGGCCGGTTGCGGCGGCCCGCCGGGGCGGCGCGGCGCCGTGGCGGCGATGGTCAGCCACGGGAAGAACGGCAGCCAGGTCTCCTCCACGCCGCCGCGCGCGGTGCCCGCCGCGATGGAGAACAGCACCGCGGCGCACGCGCCCACCAGCAGCGGCCAGGCGGGCGTGTTGCGGCACTTGCGGGCGCTGGCGACGATCGGCGGCCCGCACGCCAGCACCACGACGGCGAGACTGAGCGGGATCCACCAGCCCGCCGAGCGCCCGTCGCCGACCCGGTCCAGGAAGCCGTGGTACGCGGTCGTGAGCCCGTCGGCCCAGTCGAAGCCGGACGCGGCGATCACCGCGACCACCCCCACCACCCCCAGGCCGGTGGCGAGGTTGTGCCAGGCGCGGCGCCGCGCGAAATACAGGCACACCATGGAAAGCCCGAGCCAGGCGGCGATGTAGCCGAACATGGTGGCCGCCGCCAGCAGCACCCCGGCCGCCACGGCTCCCGCGACGGCCAGCCACCCCCGCCGATTCCGGTGGCTGGCGAAGGTGGCCGCACCCAGGGCGCACGCGCCCAGCAGCGCGGTGATGGCGTCGGGGCCGACCGCCATCCAGATCGCGTACGGGGCCAGCACGAACACCGGGGCCAGCCGCCGGGCCGCCGCCCGCCCGCAGAAGGACCGCGCCACCTGCAGGGCGACCGGCACGGTGGCCGCGGCCGCCAGCGTCCACACCAGCCCCGTCGCGGTGGGCGACAGCCCCACGGAGTGCAGCGCCCACAACACGATCACCGGCCCCGGCGGATGACCGATGGCGGCGGTGGAGTCGGGTCCGTGCGCATCGTTAAGCGCGGTCAATATTTCACTGATTGATCCGAACGAGTGAGTATCGGGGGTGTATCCATCCTCATTGGTCACGTATCGGCGCAACCCGTCCGTCCCGTGGGCCAGGGCCAGGGACAGCATCCACGCCACCGACGCCACATAGGACAGACCCAGCAATCGTCCCCAGTGGCACCGCGCGCCGAGGCGCCCCGCGGCCGTCCACAACACGACCCCGGCTACCAGTGCGGCCGCGACGGCACCCAGTGTCACATCGATCCGGTAGTACAACAGGAAAGGCGGCGCGTCGGTTCCCAGATCGGCGCCGATGATCACCGCGACCGCCGCGACCGCCAATCCCGCCGCGACCAATCCCAGCCACACGAACACATCGACGATTTCCAGCCGCCGCGCCGTCCGCTCGACCGCCCGGGGCCGGATCTCTAGTTGTGCCACGGGATCCCACGCTATCGGGTATCCGACAGAAACTTGTTTCCGACTTGCCGAAGCGCTACAACTGGGCCGGGCGCAAGATCACCCGCAACACCCGTACCCATACTCTTGCGAGGAGCGTTAAGGGAAACGCATGGCACACAATGAAACCCGGACCGGTGATGGGAGGAGCCGCCGCATCAACGGAGAGGAGCGGTTGGCGCTGATCAAGGAGCTGGTGACCGGGTACAGCGAAGGGCAGAGCATTCGTGCGCTGGCGACGTCGGTGAACAGGTCCTACGGCTTTGTGCACCGCGCGCTGTCAGAGGCGGGCGTGAAACTCCGCAAACGCGGGGGGCGTCGGACCCAGGCCGCCACCTAGTACCTCCAACTAGGTGCGGACAGCGGCTACGATCTCTTCGCGACGATCACCCCCGATCGTTGAGGGAATGACTCGATGGTGGTGAGATTCCAACCGTGTCCGACGCACCAAGTGTGAAAACGGAGATCGACGGGCCGGTAGCGCGGGTAACGCTCTGCCGGCCTGAAACGCGCAACGCTCAAACACCCGACATGTGGGGGGAGCTGCGCGAGGCCGGACGCGACCTGACCGGCGACGTCCGCTGCGTCATCGTGGGCGGCGAGGGACAGGCGTTCTCGTCCGGATTGGACCTGTCGGTCCTGTCCAGCGGCCTGCCCCAAGAACTCGCCGAGGCCACCGACTCCGACGCCGAGGCCCGCCTGTGGTCGTTCCAGGAGGCCTTCGACTGGCTACGCCGCCCCGACCTGGTGTCGATCGCGGCGGTACAGGGATTCGCCATCGGCGCCGGGCTCCAGCTCGCGCTGTGCTGCGACCTGCGCGTGCTGGCCAGCGACGCGCGGCTGCGCGTCGGCGAGCCCGGCCTCGGCCTGGTTCCCGACCTGGGCGGAACCAAGCGACTCGTGGCCCAGGTCGGCTACTCGCGGGCCGTGGAGCTGTGTCTCACCGGCCGCAACGTCACCGCCGAGGAGGCCCGCGAACTCGGCCTGGCGACCGCCGTGGTGCCGTCCAAGGAGCTCGAGGACGCCGTGGAGGACCTGGCGCTCGCGGTACTGTCGGTGCCGCGCGACACGTCCGTGGAGGTGAAGTCGCTGCTGCTGCAGGCGGCGGGGAACGACGACTCCACCCAGCTGGCCGCCGAGCGCGCCGCCCAGCTCCGCCTGCTGCGGGCCCGGGCACAGGTGGGGGAATAAAAGGACGCGGCCGCCGCTTGCGACCGTCGATGATTCGACATTAAGTAGGTGATGCGTCGTGGCCATGATGGGCGGACCGGCCATGCAGGCGATGCGGTCCATGCATCGCGCGGACGACAAGCTCGCGACCACCAAGCTCACCAAGGGCATGTTCCGCAGGATCATGCTCTTCGCGCGGGGCTACTGGCGGTCGATCTCGATCTTCCTCGTGACCGTGATCGCCTCGGCGGCGATCGGTGTGGCCACCCCGGTGCTCGCCGGCAACGTGGTCAACGAGATCACCCACAACGACGACGTGTCCAAGGTGCTGCGCATCGCCGGCCTCATCGCGATCCTGGCCCTGTTCGACGGCGGGCTGTCCCTGGCCAACCGCTGGTACTCGGCGCGGGTGGGGGAGGGCCTGATCTTCGAGCTGCGCCGCAAGGTCTTCGGCCACGTGCAGTCCATGCCGCTGGCGTTCTTCGCCCGCACCCAGACCGGCGCGCTGGTCTCCCGGCTCAACAACGACGTGATGGGCGCCCAGCGCGCCTTCACCACCACGCTGTCGGGCCTGGTGTCCAACGCGATCGCCGTGGCGCTGACCCTGGCGGTGATGATCGCGCAGTCCTGGCAGATCACCCTGATCTCGCTGGTCATCCTGCCGGTCTTCCTGATCCCCGCCAAGATGATCGGGCGCAAGCTGGCCACCCTGACCAAGCAGATGTTCGAGTTCAACGCCAGCATGAACGCCCAGATGACCGAGCGCTTCGGCGTGGGTGGCGCGCTGCTGGTGAAGCTGTTCGGGCGCCCCGAAAAGGAGCTCGAGGACTTCTCCGGCCGCGCCGACCAGGTGCGGGCCATGGGCGTCACCACCGCCATGTACGGCCGCACCTTCATCGTGGCGCTCACCGTGGTCGCCGGGCTCGCCCAGGCCGTCACCTACGGACTCGGCGGCTGGTTCGCCGTGTCCGGTGCGCTGAGCGCCGGAACCGTCGTCACGCTGGCGCTGCTGCTGACCCGGCTCTACGGCCCGCTGACCGGGCTGTCCAATGTGCGCGTCGACGTGATGAGCGCCCTGGTGAGCTTCCAGCGCGTCTTCGAGGTGCTCGACCTCAAGCCCATCATCACCGACGCCGACGACGCCAAGCTGATCCCGTCCGGCCCGGCCACCGTGGAGTTCGACGACGTCCGCTTCGCCTACCCCGCGGCGTCCGAGGTCTCGCTGGCGTCGCTGGAGGACGTCGCGGGTCTCGAGCAGTACGACAACGCCGAGGTCCTCAAGGGAGTGACGTTCGCGGTCAAGCCCGGCAGCATGGTGGCGCTGGTGGGCCCGTCGGGCGCCGGGAAGACCACCACCTCGCTGCTGGTGCCCCGGATCTACGACACCACGTCGGGAAGCGTGCGCATCAACGGCGTCGACGTGCGCGACGCCCAGTCCCAGTCCCTGAAGGACACCATCGGCGTGGTCACCCAGGACGCCCACATGTTCCACGAGTCGATCCGCGCCAACCTGGCCTACGGCCGCTCCGACGCCGCCGACGAGGACCTGTGGGACGCCCTGGAGCGCGCGCAGATCGCCGAGGTGGTGCGCCGCCTCCCCGAGGGCCTGGACACAGTGGTCGGTGAGCGCGGCTATCGCTTCTCCGGCGGGGAGAAGCAGCGACTGGCGATCGCCCGGCTGCTGCTGAAGTCGCCCAGCGTGGTGATCCTGGACGAGGCCACCGCGCACCTGGACAGCGAATCCGAGGCCGCCGTGCAGCGCGCCCTCAACGAGGCCCTGGCCGGTCGCACCGCCCTGGTGATCGCGCACCGCCTCTCCACGGTGCGCGACGCCGACGAGATCGTGGTCCTCTCCGACGGCCAGGTCGCCGAGCGCGGCACCCACGAGGAGCTGGTCACCGCGGGAGGGCTGTACTCCGAGCTGTACCGCACCCAGTTCGCGCACGCCGCCGGGCCGAGCGTCGAGCCGACCGTCGGGTAGGGACGGTCACTTCGTCTTGACGTCGGGAATCGACGGGGCGTCGACGGCGAGATCGGTGAGCTGGCCGACCGAATAGCTGAGGTCCTCCAGGTCGCAGGTCGGCTTGGTGAACTTCTCGTTGTAGGTGCCGCAGCGGTTGCTGACCGACACCGCCGTATGGTCCTCGCGATACGCCACCACGGTGAACGAGGTGAGATCGACGCTGGCGGACTTCACCATGTCGGTGCCGTAGGCGTAGATCCGCTCGCCGCCGGGCCCGTCCGCCTTGGCGCAGGTGCCGAATTCCGGGTCGATGGCGCTGGCGAGCTCGTCCCTGTCGACCGGCATCAGGGAGTCGCACCACGCCAGGTACTCGGAGTCGCCGTTGTCGTCGAAACCGTCGGTGGTGGCGGGCGCCTCCTTCCAGGTGCCCGGCGCGTACAGCGTGATGGCGAGCTCCTCGTGGGAGTTCTTCTCGGCGACGTCTCCGCTGGTGAAGTACGCGGGGACGGCGTCGTCGACCTGGGCGGTCAGCTCCAGGGGCAGGTCGTCGACCACCTGCTTGCCCTTGGCGTCGGTCCAGGTGGCGGGCTGCACCGTGACGTGCGGCGCGGCCTCCGCGTGCGCGGTCCGCAGCCGCTTGCTGAGGGTCCCGGTGGTGTCGTCGCGGTACTGGTCGCCACCGATGGCCGGATAGTCGGCGCCGGTGCGCGGCCCCGCGGCGGCGGGGGTGGACAGGTGGTTGACGGCGCCGGGCACCACCGCCGCGGCCACCAGGGCCACCGCCAGTACCACCGCGGCGGTCGAGGCGTAGGCGATGCGCCGCGCCCGGCGGGCCCGGCGCCCGGCGGCGAGCAGGTCGTCGGGGGTGTGCCGGGTCGGCGGTTCGACAGGGGGCAACACGGCGCCCAGCACGCCGCGAATGTCGTCGTTCATTGCTTCAACCCTTCGCGCTCGTCGTCGAGCGAATCCGACAGCAGCCCGCGCAGCGCCGCCAGACCGCGGGCGGTTTGACTCTTGACCGTCGCGGTGGAGCAGCGCATGATCTGCGCGGTCTGCTCCACCGACAGGTCCTCCCAGTAGCGCAGGACGAGCGTGACCCGGCGGCGATGCGGCAGGCGCGCCAGCGCCTGGCGGACGACCAGCCGATCGGTGCTGGCGTCCTCCTCGCTGGGCCGCGGCGTGTCGGGCAGGTCGTCGGTGGAGTGTTCCCGTCGAAACCAGTAGCGGCGCTGGACGTCCTTGACGCTGTTGATGACGATGCGTCGCACGTAGCTGTCCATGGAGTCGATCTTGGAGCGCGTCCAATTGAGGTACAGCTTGACGAACGCCGTCTGGACGGCGTCCTCGGCGCGGTGCCAGTCCCCGCACACCAGGTAGGCGAGCCGTCGCATAGAGTCCATTCGGGAAGCGACGTAGTCACAGTACTCAGCCTCCTGCTCGGGACTCATGGGCGCGGTTTCTCCTCAACCTGTCGTCCGTAGACAAGACGCGTCGGACCCGGGCATGGGGATGCCCGGGTTTCGTCGGAATCGTCGTCAAGGTTATACAGCCGATGCTCCGGCCGAGCGACTCGGCCGGAGCAGTAGGTGCGGCTGGGCGGCTGCTACTTCACCGCGTCGGTCGGCAGCGACGTTGCCAGGTCGGTCAGCTCGTCGAAGGACAGACCGGCCTTGTCGCCGGATCCGAGCGCGGGGTCCTTCTTGGTGGCCTCCCGGTCGTCCCACAGCACGATGGCGCTGCCGTTGCTGCGGTAGAAGGCGATGCCATGGTTGCGGCCGGTCACGCTGCCGGAATCGGTCATGGTCTGGTCGATCTCGACGACTCGCTGGCCGTGCGGCCCCTTCACCTCGTCGCACTTGTTGTCGTACGTGGTGCCGCCGTCGGCGGCCTTGCCGCAGCGGACGAGGTCGAAGAAGTCGCCGTCGCCCTTGGCCGGGCCGTGGTTCACCGGGCCCCTCGTGCCGTTGGTGTAGCCGCCCGCCGAGTAGACCGTCAGATCCAAGGAGTCGTTGCCCGTCGTGTGCGGGAAACGCACGTCGGTGCCGACGGCGCTGTCCTCGGTGTCCCAGGCCCGCGCCAGTTCGTAGACCGGCATGGTGAACCCCGTCGGCGTGCTCGGGTCCTGACCCTGGGGGGTGGTGGTGGACAGGGCGTACTCGAAGCGTTGTGCGGGAGTCAGCTTGTACTTCGGGGTGCCGCCGTCGGCGCGGATCTCGTCGTTGGACTTGAACGTGTAGTCGGAGTGCTTGTCCAGCCAGCCCCAGAACGCCTCGGTGTAGGCGTCGGTGATCCTGGTGTTCTCGCCCTCCAGCGTCTTGCCGTCCTTTTGGTCCAGCTCGTAGTACTTGTGCTCGTCGAGCTTCGGCAGGTCGACCGTCGGCTGCACGCCGTGCCCGTCGGCC